>DASQGW010000144.1:0-13034 GCA_035632415.1 Burkholderiales bacterium
GCGGGGATAGCTCAGTGAAGAGCGCGATCTATCCCAGGTCGAGACATGAGTTCGAAGCTCATTCCCCGCTCCATCCCTCCTTACTGCCGCGCGCCGGCTCGGCCCCTCCTGATCCATACCGAATTCCGGACGACGTCCGGAATTAAAGCGTGGGGTTGTCCGTCGGCAGGCCGAGCGCGACGCGGCCGAAGGTGGTGGCGGCGATGTCGGTGTTGAAGGAGAAGTGCTGCTTCACGGCGTGCGCATCGCGGAAGGCACGCGGCGTGGCGCCCGATTCGTAGAGTCCGCTCGCGCCGGCGAGGCCGAACATCACATCGACCGCACGCACGGCCCATTCGACGGCATAGGCGCCTTCGAGCCGGTAGCGCGCCTTCGTCTTGATGTCGGGCACCCGGCCGGCCTCGATGATCGCCTGCGCCTCGCGGCAGTTCTCGAGCTGCACCCGGCGCGACGCATTCGCATATACGGTCGCTTCGCCCAGGCGGATCTGCGTGCTCTGGATCTCGGCGACGCGCGCGCCGGTCATCTTGCCCACCTTGGGTCCATACTCTTCGATCAACCCCTCGGCGATGCCGAGGGGCACGCCGGAGAGCATATAGGGGAAAAGCGCAAAGACCGGCATCTGGAAAAGCGGACCGGGATTCACCGCGCTGCCCGGGGTCGGCCCGCCCTTGGTATCGGCGACGGCGAGCGTGCGGTGCTCGGGCACGAACTGGTCCTTGGCTTCCACGTCCTTGCTTCCGGTTCCCCGAAGTCCGCCGGCGAACCAGTTGTCGATCACCTTGTACTGCGAGCGCTCGAGCATGAAGACGCGCTGCTCGGGGGGCGCGTTCTCCTCGAGGCGCGCAAGCCCGGCGAGCATGTTCCACTCGGAAGGATCGACGCCGCTCGAAAAGGGCCAGCGGCCGCTGACCAGGTAGCCGCCTTCCACCTTGGTTGCCTTGCCGGCAGGGAAGACGAAGGACGACGCGATCAGCGCGTCACGCGACTTGTTCCACACCTCGTCCTGCACCTCGCGCGGAAACATGCCGAGCATCATGTGATGCGCGGCGAAGTTCACCCAGTTCCAGGCGGTCGACGCGCAGGCCCTCGCAAGGAGGGCGCCAAAGGTGACCACGGCGGCAAATTCGAGCTCCGCGCCTCCGACGCGCTTCGGCTGATGAATGCGGAAGAGCTCCGCGTCGTGGAAATCGCGGATCGTCTCGTCCGGGATGCGGCGCAGCTCTTCCGAGCGCGCGGCGCGCTCACGGAGCTTGGGCAGCAGCGCCTCGGCGCGCCCGAAGATTTCAGCGTATTTGCTGCTTGTACCAGTCAAGGATCTGCTCGCCTGTCCATAGGCAAACGCCAGGGCGCTGGCGGATGTATTCGTAAAGCTTGTCCAGATAGCCGATGCGATGCGGCACGCCGGTGATATAGGGATGCACGCTGATCGCCATGACGCGGGCGCTCTTTTCGCCTTCCTCGTACAGGCGGTCGAACTGGTCGATGCCGCGGCGCAGCCATTCTTCCGACGGATGATGCTGGAGCGCCATCATCGCAATGTCGTTCATCTCCACCGTGTAGGGCAGCGAGACGATAGGCCCGTGCGCCGTCTCGATCTTCACCGGCTGGTCGTCGAGCACCCAGTCGGCAACGTACTCGATGCCGGCTTCGGCGAGCCAGTCGATCGTGTCGTAGGTTTCGGTGAGGCCGGGGCTTTCCCAGCC
This sequence comes from Burkholderiales bacterium, assembly GCA_035632415.1. Taxonomy (GTDB): domain Bacteria; phylum Pseudomonadota; class Gammaproteobacteria; order Burkholderiales; family SG8-39; genus SCGC-AG-212-J23. The sequence goes on from DASQGW010000144.1 coordinate 1,707, forward strand.
GCGCGGAGGCTTGCCCGTGAATTCCTTGATCGCGGCCACCGTATCGCGAATGGCGGTGCGTTGATCCTCCACGTGGTGCATCGGCCGCTGGATCCAGCCGTGGCCCATGAACTCCCAGCCGGCTTCTTTCGCCGCCTGCGCGACGCGCGGATAGGACTTGATCACGGAGCCGTTGAGCGCGAGCGTGGCTTTCAGCCCATGTTTCCTAAGAACCTCGTGGAAACGCCAGTAGCCCACGCGCATGCCGTACTCGTGCCACGCCCAGTTGGGGAGATCCGGCTGCAGCGGCTGACCCGCAGGTGTAGATGAGGGTGGCGGAAGAACCGTGCGCGGCATGTTGCGCTCGATCGACCATTCCTCCACGTTCACGATCGTCCAGACGGCGATGCGTCCATCGCCCGGCAGCTTGAGCGGCGGCCGGTCGACGATCGCGGAGTAAGGGATCCGGTCCTTCGGCAGCTTCATCGGACCGAATCCTACCTTTGGAGCGGGTCTTAGGAGTCTGGTATTTCGAGATCGACGAGTTGCGGGTACTGCTGGCCGGCGAAGACGTCGGTCTCGTCGGGGTCGCCCGAGACGGTGTAGCGCGGCACGCTCGCCTTGATGGCGTAGGCCGGGTCGTAGTGGAACAGCTTCACCTTCGCCGGCTCGATCTGGAACATGCCGGCGATGAACTCCTTGCTCACCTTGCCGCTTTTTTTCACGCGCTCGTAGGTCGGCTGATCGGTGAACATGATGTCGATCGTCAGCTCGAACGGGCCGGCGTTCTTGCTGCGGATCATGCGAGCGAGGGTACGGAGCTTGGCCATCACACTCTCCGGTAGTCGATGCGGAACGGCTCCATCGCCGTCGCCGGCTCGAGCACATGGTTGATCATGAAACGGTAGACGGGACCGCGGTCGATGACGTGCGGTGCGTAGGGGAAGGCAACGCCGGAGATGAGGCCATGCCACTCCGGCACCGGATGGTGCAGCGCGATGTGGCCGCCACTTGCCGCCATGGTGTGCGCCGTCTCCTGGTCGTCGGCGAGAAAGTCGAGCAGCAGGCAGATCTCGTGTCCAATGCGATGCGGCTCGGGCTCTCGCGGCCCCATCACGCCGTCGCGGCCGTAGACGCGCAGGTTCATGTGGTACTTGCCCTTCATATCCTGGCCGAAGATGCTGTCGATGCGCTCGATGATGCGTTTCTTCATCGAGGCGATCCAGTCGTCCAACTGGCCGAGGATCACCGGATCGCGCACGCCGCCGATGACAATCGACTGGTAGCCGACCATCTTCGCGCCCTCGAGCTTGATCGTGTAGGGCAGCTTGCGGAAGCCGCTGCCGCGCACGCGCACGCAGCGCTCGTCGACCGCCTCATACGTCGCCTTATCGGTCTCGAGCGCGCCGCTCGGCTCGTACAGCAGGAATGGATCTGCGTTCTCGTAGAGCGTGTGCGCCGCCACGCTGCTCGGCGTGCAGCGCATCTGCGGATTCGCCGGCTCGATGACGAACTCGTCCTCGCGGATCGTGCACAGCATGCCATCGGGCGTGAACCGGTTGGTCACGGCCGCCGCCCCGCACTCGAGGATCTTGGCCGCATGCCAGGCGAGGCCGGGAGAGAAGCCGTGCTTTACCGGCAGCGCGGCGAAGATGGACGTGTCGCTCGAGCGTCCGGCGAGCACCACCTGCGCGCCGTTGTCGACCGCTTCCTGGAAAGGCTCGACGCCCATCATGCAGACCACGTGGTCCGCCTCGCGCAGCGCCTTCTCGTCGAGCGACGGCGCCGGGTCGAGGGGCTTGATGCGGCCTTCGCGGAACTTCTTCAGCAGGTACTCGCGCGGCGGCTCCGAATCGATCACCGCGGCCTTGAAGTGGTGGCCCTGCTCGCGCGCGATCTCCTGCACGATCTCCCAGGTCCACTCGAGGTTGATCTTTCCACCGGCGCCGCCGCAGCTCCCCACGAGCAGCGGGATGCGCTTGTCGAGCGCGGCACCAATGAGGATGCGCAGGTCGCGCTTGCACGCCTGGCGCGCGAACATCGGCTTGCCGGCGCCGAGCTGGTACGGACCATCGTCGGTCGAGCCGCCGTCGCAGCCGATGAAGTGCGGATTGGCTTCCAGCACGCGCTTGAACGAGCTTTCCACGAAGCCCGAGCCGATCATGCCGGTCGGGGAGATATAGCGCATTTCTTTCATTTCGGACTCAGCACCAGGTTGGAATGTGAATCGAGCACCGCCGAGAACCCCGGCGGCACGAGCACGGTGGTATCGAACTCATGGATCACCGCCGGACCGTCGAGCTTGAGCACGGCATCGCGCGTCACGATCTTCGCCGTCTGCCAGCCGCGCCCGACGAACACCTTGCGCTCCGAGGGCTTGCGGCTAAGCCGCCCGCGGTATTCAAGCACCGGCGGGATGCGCGGCCGGTCCGACAGCCCGCTCGCGACGAGGTGCAGGTTCACCAGCTCGACGATGCCGTCATGGCCACGGTGGCCATAGGTCCGCTCGTGCTCGTCCTCGAAGCGGGCCGCGAGGTCCGCGAGCGTCGGCTGCCAAGGCACGGAGAGCTCGTGCGACTGGCTGAGATACCGCAGCTCGGCGAAGCGTTGCAGCTTGATGCGGCCCGCGCCGTAGCCCTCGCGCTCGAGCGCGCGCCTCGCCTCGCCTTCCAGGCGCTGCCACAAAGCCTCGGCCTGCGCGCCGTCGGTGCGGTCGAGGCGGCCGAGAAGCGTTTGCGTGAAATGGTGCTCGAGATCCGAATAGAGCAGGCCGAAAGCCGAGAAGATGCCGGCGGCCGGCGGCACGATGACCCGGGGCAGCTCGAGCTCGCGCGCGACGGCTGCGCCGAAGAGCCCGCCGTTGCCGCCAAAGGCGATCAGGTCGAAGTCGCGCGGGTCCTTGCCGCGCTCGGTGGAGATGGCGCGGATCGCGCGGCACATGTTGGACACGGCGATCAGGTACACGCCGTGCGCGAGCTCCGGCACCTGCATCTTCAGCTTGTCGGCAATGGGCCGCAGCGCTTCGAGCGACGAGTCCAGGTCAAGCGGCACTTCGCCGCCGGCGAGTCCCTGCGGGTCGAGGTAGCCCAGCACCGCGCACGCATCGGTCAGCGTCGGCTCCGTGCCGCCCAGGCCGTAGCACACCGGCCCCGGACTCGCCCCGGCGCTACGCGGCCCGACGCGCAGCGCGCCGCCGCCGTCGATCCAGACGATGCTGCCACCGCCGGCGCCGATCTCGGCGATGTCGATCGTCGGCGCGCGTAGCACGTAGCCGCCGCCGCGCGACATGCGGCCCGCGCGCGTGAAGCCCGCGCCGACCTCGTATTCCTTCGCGTAGGTGACCTGGCCGCCCTCGATCAGGCTGGCCTTGGCGGTGGTGCCGCCGATGTCGAGCGCCACGGCGTCCTTGATGCCCGCCTTGTGCGCCAGGTGGTGGGCCGCGATCACGCCCGCGGCGGGACCGGACTCGACCACATGCATCGGCGTCTCGCACGCAAGCTCCGCCGACATCGTGCCGCCGTTCGACTGCATGAGCATCAGGGGCACCTTGAACCCGGCGCCGCGCAGCCCGCCCTCGAGCGACTCGACGTAGCGCCTCATCACCGGCATGACGTAGGCGTTGATCACCGTGGTGCTGGTGCGCTCGTACTCGCGCATCTCGGGCAGCACGTCCGACGAGAGCGTCACGTGCACCCCGGGCGCCGCCTCGCGCAGCACCTCGCGCACGGCCTGCTCGTGCGCGGGGTTGGTGTAGGCATTGATGAGCGACACGGCCACCGACTCGACCCCTTCTTCCTGCAAGACCGCCGTCGCTTCGCGCACCGATTCTCTTTGGAGCGGGTTAAAGACTTCTCCCTTGTGCGTCATGCGCTCATCGACCTCGACCCGCAGGTAGCGCGGCACGAGCGGCTCGGGCTTCTCCCACTCCAGGTCGTAGAGCTTGGGGATGCGGATGCGGCGCAGCTCCAGCACGTCGCGGAAGCCGCGGGTGGTAATGAGGCCGGTGCGCGCGCCCTTGCGCTCGATGATCGCGTTGGTGGCGACGGTGGTGCCGTGCACTACGGCGCGGCAGTCGCCCGCCTCGAGCTTGAGTTCCGTCAGCAGGCGCCCGAGCAGCGTGAAGATGCCCCGCTCGTACGCCTGAGTAGTGGAGATCCCCTTGGCGACGTGCACGGTGCCCGAGTCCTCGATCAGCACCACGTCGGTGAACGTGCCGCCGATGTCGACCCCGATCGAGAAGCCCGTCATTTGCCCTCGCGCAGCCCCGCGGTCGCGGCTGCGTCAACGACCCCTGCCCGGGACACCGCCACCCGGTAGACGTCGCGCGCCCGCTTGACCGAGACCTTGCCATCGCGCACATCGCGCGCCACGCGCTCGGGCTCGCGCTCGCCCGGCGGGCCATAGCCGCCCGCGCCCGGCGTGACATGCAAGTACACGGTGCCGCCCGGCACGTGCATGGTCTCCAGCCCCTTCAGTGCATGCTCCTGCGCCGTGCCGGGATTCAGCACGTTGCGGCAGGTTGTGCCCTGCTCGCCGCCGGCGAAGCCCCACGGCCGCTGCTTCGAGCGGCCGGAGCGAAGCTGCAGCACGCCGCCCTGCGGCGCGAGGAGGCGCACCTTGCGCCGCACGCCTAGGCCGCCGCGGCGGCGGCCGGCGCCTTCCGAATCCGGCTCGTAGCCGTACTCCTCGACCATCACCGGGTAGGTGCTCTCGACCATCTCGACCGGCGAGTTCGCCATATTGGCGGCGATGTTGGCGACGCCGTCGATGCCGTCGAAGCGCGCATGCCCGCCCCAGGCGCCGACCAGCGCTTCGCTGAGGATGCTCGGCTTGCCGTCGACGGTGGAGCCGAAGGTGTAGCGCGTGGTGCCGCCTTCGCTCGCCGCGCGCACCCTGTGCGGCGCCGCCTTGGCGAGCGCGCCATAGATGCAGTCGGTGAGGCGATAGCCGGTGACGCCCATCGCGCCGACCGCACCCGGAAAGCGCGGATTGATTAGCGTGCCCTCGGGCGCCACCATGTGCAGCGGCCGGAAGAAGCCGGCGGTGTTCGGAATTTCCTGCGACATGATCGAGCGCACCGCGAGATAGAAGGCGGAGCGCGAATAAGCGAGCGGCGAGTTGATCGCGGTCGGCACCTGCGGCGCGGTGCCGGTGAAGTCGGCGGTCAGATCCTCGCCACGCACGCGCAGCGTGACGGCGATGCGCTGCGGCGGGCCGTCGAGGCCGTCGCTATCGAGGAACTCCTCGAAGCTGTAGTCGCCGTCGGGCAGCGCCGCGATCTCGGCGCGCGCCATGCGCTCGCTGCGCTCGAGCAGGCCTTGCATGGCCGCGACGAGCACCCCGTTGCCGTAGCGCGTGGCGATCGTCGCGAGGCGCCGCTCGGCAGTGCGGCAAGCGCTGACCTGCGATTCCAGGTCGCCGAAGAAGTCGCGCGGCAGACGCGTATTGGTCTCGATCAGCGAAAGGAGCGTCCGGTCGCGCTCGCCGCCGCGCTCGAGCAGCATCGGCGCGATGCGCAGCCCTTCGCCGAAGACATCGCGGCTGTTCACCGGCACGCTGCCCGGGACGTGGCCGCCGACGTCGGTGTGGTGCGCCATGGTCACCGCGTGAGCGAGCAGCGCGCCCGAGGCGTAGCAAGGCGCGAGCAGGATCACGTTCGGCAGATGCATCCCACCCGAATAGGCGTCGTTCATGATGTACACGTCGCCGGGCCGCATGCTGCTGCCCGGAAACCTGGCGAGGATGGCCTCCACCGCGCTCGGCAGTGCGCCCAGGTGGATCGCCATGCCGACACCCTGCACCACCATCTCGCCGCGCGGGTTGCACAGCGCGACGGTGAAGTCATAGAGGTCGCGCACGAGCGGCGAGTACGCGGTCGCGACCACCACGCTCGCCATCTCGTCGGTGACGCTCAACAGGCCGTGCTCGACGACCGAGGCGGTGACGGGGTCTAGGCGCGCGTCCATTCCGGCGTTTTCTTTGCGGAAGATTTGACGGCGTGGGCAATGACGATGCGCCCATGCCTGTCCACGGTCGCACTGAACGACGGCGGCACGACGATGGTCGAATCCGCCTGCTCGATCACCGCAGGCCCGCCGATGCGGTTGCCCGCGCGCAAGCGATCGCGCTCGTAGATCGGGCAGTCGACGAAGCGCCCGGTGCCCTGGAAATGCACCTTGCGGCGCGCCTTGAGCGCGCCTTGCGCGCTTGCCCCGCCGCGCTCGAGCGCGCGCGGCTGCGGCCGGTCGGTGCGGCCGACGGCGGCGACTCGCACGTTGACGAGCTGCACGGCCTCGTCGCGGTCGCAGTAGCTGTAGAGCCTCTCGTGCGCGGCGTGAAACGCCTCGCACGCACGCCTGATCCATGCCGCGTCGACCTTGCCCGCGGGCAGCGGCGCGTTGATCTCGTAGTTCTGCAGCGGGTAGCGCATCTCCGCGCTGCGCACGAGGGCACGGCGCGCGGCCGGCACCTTCTCGCGCTCGAGCCAGGCTTGCGCCTCTGCTTCAACGCGCGCGAGCGCCGCCTGCAGCTCGCCCGTGTGCTCGGCCGAGACGTTGCGCCGCACGGTGGCGCTGAAGTCCGCGCGCAGGTCCGCCCAGAGCAGGCCGAGCGCCGAGAACACGCCCGGTGCTTCGGGCACGACCACGCGCGGGATGCCGAGGTCGGCGGCGAGGTCCGCCGCGTGCAGCGGCCCGGCGCCGCCGAAGGCGATGAGCGAGAAATCGCGCGGATCGAGGCCGCGCGCCACCGAGACCACGCGCAGGATGCGCGCCATGTGGGCGTTGACGATGTCGATGATGCCGGCCGCCGCGTCCATCACCGTCATGCCGAGCGGCTTGGCGATGCGCGATTCCACCGCGGCGAGCGCGGCTGCGCGGTCGAGCCGCGCCTCGCCGCCGACGAAGTAGTCCGGGTTGATGCGCCCGAGCACCAGGTTGGCGTCGGTCACCGTCGGCTCCGTGCCGCCCCGGCCATAGCAGGCCGGGCCGGGGTCGGCGCCCGCGCTGCGCGGGCCGACTTTCAGCACGCCGAGCGAGTCGACCGAGGCGATCGAGCCGCCGCCCGCGCTGCACTCAGTGAGCTCGATCATCGGCGCCTTGATCGGGTAGCCGGTGAAGCGCACCGCGAGCGACTGGTGCACGCCGCCGCCGATCTCGTACTCGGTGGTGGTGCGGTACGCGCCGCCCTCGATCAGGCTCGCCTTGGCGGTCGTACCGCCCATGTCGAAGGAAATGACGTTGCGCTCGCCGAGCTGCTCGGCGAGGGTCGCGGCGGCGATCACCCCGGCGGCGGGCCCCGACTCGACGATGGCATGCGGCCGGTCGCGCGCCGCCTTGGGCGACATGACGCCGCCGGCCGAATTCATGATGAGGAGCTTGCCCGCGTGATGTCCTCGTGAGGCGAGCTCCTCGGCGAGACGCCTCGTATAAGTCTCGAAAATGGGCTTCAGGTAGCCGACCAGCACCGCGGTGCTGGTGCGCTCGAACTCGCGGAACTCCGGGATCACGTCGGCCGAGGCGACGATGAGCTTCTTCGGGAAGCGCTTGGTCAGGAAATCACGCAGCTTGTGCTCGTGCGCCGCATTGAGATACGAGAACAGCAGTGCGATCACCACCGACTCCGCGCGGGTTGCCTCGATCGCTTCGGCGAGGCGCTCGAGCTCCGTGGAAGCGAGCGGCAGCACGATCGTGCCGTCGGAGGCCACGCGCTCGCGCACCTCGATGCACAGGCGCCGCGGCACCAGCGGCTTCGCCTTCTCGGCCTTCAGGTCGTAGAGCGACGGCCGGCGCTGGCGCGCGATCTCGAGGATGTCGCGGAAGCCTTCGGTGACGATCAGCGCGGTGCGCGCGCCGCGCCCCTCGAGCACGGCATTGGTCGCCACGGTGGTGGCATGCAGGATGCGCTGCACGTCGTCCGGCTGCAGGTCGTGCGCGACGCGCCCCAGCGCGTTGACGAAGCAGGTCTCGAGCGCCGCCGGCGTGGTGTCGACCTTGTGCTCGGCGACGATGCTGCCGCGCTCGTCCATGAGGACGACGTCGGTGAAAGTGCCGCCGATGTCGATGCCGACGCTGTATTTCACAGCTGCGCGGCGAGCTTGAGCGCTGCCTCGACCAGGCTTGCGGGGTAATCGCGTCGCGCCGCGGCTTCAGTCACCTTGCCGTCGGCGAGGTCCACCGCGAGGCGCCCGGCGGTGCGCTTGGCCGGATCGCCGAAGCCGCCGGCGCCCGCGGTCTGGCAGCGCAGCACCTCGCCGGCGTTGAATTCCAGCGGCCCGCCCTTGCTCTGCAGCTTCTGCATCTCTCCATCGGGGTTCTTCTCGTGCAGGCCGAGGCTGCCCGGCTTGCCGCCGCCGAGCGCCCAGGGCTGGAAAAGATGCCGGTCGGCGTGGGCGATGAAGCCGGTGTCGGCGAGCATGCGGAAGTCCTTGCGCGTCGCGGTGCCGCCGCGGAATTCGCCGGCGCCGCCCGAGTCGGGCACCAGCTCGTAGCGATCGATGCGGATCGGATACTCGCTCTCCAGCACCTCGGTGGGGAGGTTGGGAATGTTGTTGGTGTTGATCTGCACAGCGTCCATGCCGTCGTGGCCGGCGCGGCCGCCCATGCCGCCGCCCAGGCCGTCGATGCAGATGTAGCGCCGCCCGCGGATCGGGTCGTGGCCGTGCAGGTTGACGGTGGTGGTGCCATGGCCGCAAGCGGTGACGCGGTCCTCGACGACTTTCGACAGCGCGCCGAGCAGCAGATCGGCGAGGCGCTGGCAGGTCGTTCCCCGCCCGCCGGTCGGCGCGGGGGGCCGCGGATTGACGATCGAGCCTTCCGGCGCCTCGATCTTCACCACGCGCTCGAACGCGGCGTTCGACCAGAGCTCCGGGTCGAGCGTCGCCTTGAGCGCGTACGCCACGGTGGCAAAGAGGGCCTCGTAGACGCAGTTCACGCCGCCGGTGCGCTGCGCGCTCGAGCCGGCGAAGTCGAACACCATGTGCGCTTTGGGCCTGTGCTTGATGGTCAGCTTCACCTTGAGCGGCACCGGACCGGGAACGTGCGCGTCGTCATCGAGCTGGTCCTCGAAGCTCCAGCTGCCCTCGGGCAGCTCCTTGATGCGGCTGCGGATCCAGCGCTCGTTGTAGTCGAGCGTGCCGTCGATCAGCTCGCGGAAGCGCTTCACGCCGTACTTGCGCGCGAGCTCCTGCACGCGGCGGATGCCGACCTGGTTGGTCGCCACCTGCGCGCGCAGGTCGGCCGGGCGGTCCTCGGCGAACCGCATGTTGAGCAGGATGAAGGAGAACAGGTCCTCCTGCAGCTTGCCCTCGCTCACGATGCGCATCGGCGGGATGCGCAGGCCTTCCTGGTAGATCTCGGTGCAGCCCTCGGTCATCGCCGCGCCGGGCTTGATGCCGCCGACGTCGGGCCAGTGCCCCATGTTGGCGACGAAGCCGACGAGCTGCTTGCCGACGAACACCGGCGAGGCGACGGTGACGTCGGCGAGGTGCGTGCCGCCGCCGTTGTAGGGGTCGTTGGCGAGGAAGGCATCGCCCGGCCTGAGGGTTTCCTTCGGGTAGCGCTTGAGGATGTGGGTGATCGCGGAGAGCAGCGCGCCCAGGTGCATCGGGATGTGTTCGGCCTGCGCAATGAGGCGCCCCTCGGCGTCGAAGATCGCGGTCGAGGCGTCATGGCGCTCCTTGATGTTGGTCGAGTAGGCGGTGCGGATCAGCAGCGCGCCCATTTCCTCGGAGATGGAGAGCAGCGCGTTGGAGAAGACTTCGAGCGCGACGGCGTCGGTCTGTTTGCTCATCTGAAGGTCCTTGCCTGTGCGCACGAATTGAACTACGCTTTCCTCATTCCGTAGCAGTTTTCACCATGCTGAAAACTCTCAGAGCGTCCGGCGCCACCCCGGTTGAGCTCGCCCTCACCGGCGGCGTCGCGCTGCTCGTGCTGTGGCTGGTGTTCTATCCGACGGCCTGGCTCGGCTGGGCGGCGTTCCATACGGGCGCGCCCGGCGACACGGGCGGCTGGACGCTGGAGAACTTCAGCCTGCTCGGCGATTCCAGCTACTGGCGACTGGTCGGGCGCTCGCTCCTGGTGGGCACCGGCATCACGCTGGTCGCCACGCTGATCGGCGTGCCGCTCGCCTGGCTCGTCGTGAAGACCGACATGCCCGGCAAGCGCCTGGTCGAGGTGTCGGCGATCCTGCCCTTCTTCACCAGCACCTTCATCGGCGGCCTGGCGTGGATTTTCCTCGGCAACCCGACGAACGGCCTCCTCAAGCTCTGGTTTGGGCTGCCGGTCAACGTGTACTCGATGAGCGGCATCATCTGGGTGACCGGCATCTACATGGCGCCCTACATGTTCCTCTTCACTTCCGCGGCGCTGCGCAACATGGACACGACCTTCGAGGAAGCGTCGTTCATGTGCGGCGGCAGCCTGTGGCGCACGCTGACGCGCGTCACCCTGCCGCTCATCCTGCCCGCGCTTCTCTCGGGCATGAGCCTCGTGCTGGTCATCTCGATGGGGATCTTCGGCGTCGCCGCGATCCTCGGCTTCCCGGCGAAGATCATCCTTCTCGCCACGGAGATCTACTCCAAGACCGTGCTCACGCCGCCGCACTTCGGTGCCGCCACCGTGTGCGGCCTGACCCTGATGGCGATCACCGCCGCGTTGATCGCGATGCAGCGCTGGATCCTGCGCTCCGGCTCCTATGCGCTCGTCGGCGGCCGCGGCTTCCGCGCGAAGCTTTATCCGCTGGGGCGGTGGACGCCGGTGGCGCTTGCGGCCTGCGCCCTCTACGCGCTGCTCGCGGTCATCCTCCCCGGACTGGTGCTGATCAAGACCAGCCTGCAGCCCTACCCGACGCCCAAGTTCGGCCTTTGGACGCTCGACAACTGGACGGCGTTCTTCGAGAAGGCGGATCTCTTCCAGACGCTGCTGCGCTCGCTGTACCTGTCGACCTTCGGCGCCACCTTCTGCGTCATTCTCACCGCGGTGATCGCCTACATCATCCATCGCAGCAACGCGCCGGGCCGGCGCTTCCTCGAGCAGGCGGCGGTGATGCCGATCGGCATCCCGGGCATCGTCATGGGCCTCGCCATGATCTGGGCCTACATCACCTGGCCGGTCTGGGGCACCCTCTGGGTGCTGATCATCGCCTACATCACGCTCTTCATGCCTTACGGCGTGCGGGCGCTGGGCGCCACCATCGTGCAGATCCACCCGGAGCTCGAGGAATCGAGCCGCGTGCACCGCGCTTCCTGGCTGCGCACGTTCGCGTGCGTCGTGCTGCCCCTGCTGCGCCCCGGCATCTACTCGACCTGGATCCTCCTGTTCATCATCTTCATCCGCGAGATCAGCGCGGCGG
>DASQGW010000145.1:0-5538 GCA_035632415.1 Burkholderiales bacterium
GCGGCGCGGCCGGCGGCGTCACCGTCTTCCGCCGTGCGCAGCGACTGCTTGAGCGTAGCCTCGAAGCGGTCGAAGAACTGGTTCATGCGCGCCTGCAGCCGCTCGTGCTCGCCCACCAGCGCGTCGCCCGTCATGACGCGCACCATGCCGGGATTCTTCTCGGCGAAGGCGAGCAGCATTTCGGTCAGCTTCTCGGCCTGCTTCTTGCCGTCGGTCTCGTCCTGCGTGATGCGATTGGCGAGGGTGAAAACCGAGTTCTCGATGAATTCGATCAGGCCCTCGTACATCTGCGCCTTGGAGGCGAAGTGGCGGTAGAGCGCCGCTTCGGAGACGCCCAGGGATTCGGCGAGCGCGGCCGTCGTGATCTTCTCCCACTTCGGCGCCTCGAGCATTTGCGCGAGCGCCTTCAGGATCTCGAGCTTGCGTTCGCCTTTGGCTCGGGGCATGGAGGGGAGCCGATTCTAAGCCGAGCTTCCGCGGAAGACCAAGCGGGGCAGCTCGGTCACCGATGCGATGCGCAAATCGATGTAAGGCACGCGGCGGCGCTCGCGCGACACCCAGACGGTCGACATGCCGAGCCGATGCGCGGAGCGCAGGTTCTCGAGCGCGTCGTCGATGAAGGCGCAGCGATGCGGGTCGAGGTGGTGCTTGCGCAGCAGGTAGTGAAAGCCGTGCAGCGCAGGTTTGCCGCGGTAGCGCGCATCCTCGATCGCGTAGACGCCATCGAAGTAGCCGCCGAGCCCGATCGCGCGCAGCACCTGCTCGACGTAATGCCGCGGCGCGTTGGAGAAGACGAGCTTCGTGCCGCCGAGGCGCTCGAGCGCGTGCTTGAGCGCGTTCTCGTGCACCACCATGTCCGCGAGCTCGGGGAAGACGTGCGTCTCTCGCAGGAAATGGCGCGGGTCCGCGCCATGGTGGCGCATGAGCCCGTTGAGCGTGGTCCCGTAGGTGCGCCAGAAGGTCTGCCGGATCTCGTTCGCGCCCGCCTCGTCGACGTTGAAGTAGCGTCGCAGGTACGCGTTGATCTGCTCGTGCATCGACGGAAAGATGTGCGCACGCGCATCGTGCAGCGTGTTGTCGAGGTCAAAGATCCAGACCCGCCTCGACGGCGGGATTCGCGCCAGTCTCACTACTTGCTGCGGATCAGCGTACCGACGCCTTGGTCGGTGAGGACTTCCAGGAGCAGCGCATGCGGTACGCGGCCGTCGATGATGTGCACGCTCTTCACGCCGTTCCTCGCGGCGTCGAGTGCCGAGCCGATCTTCGGCAGCATGCCGCCGGAGATCACGCCCTTGTTCACAAGGTCATCGATCTTCTTCGGCGTAAGCCCGGTGAGGAGCTTGCCCTGCTTGTCCAGCACCCCCGGCGTATTGGTCATGACGACCAGCTTCTCTGCGCCGAGGATCTCGGCGAGCTTCCCCGCGACGAGGTCCGAATTGATGTTGTAGGTCGTGCCGTCGGCGCCCGTGCCGATCGGCGCCACGACCGGAATGAAGCCACCCGCTTCGAGCGCCTGGATGACCGCCGGGTCGATCGACTGCACTTCACCCACTTGACCGAGATCGACGTGGCCGTTGTCCTTCGACGGCAGCAGCATCTTGCGCGCGCGGATGAAGGCGCCGTCCTGTCCGGTGAGGCCGACCGCCTTGCCGCCCGCCTGGTTGATGAGCTCGACCACTTCCTTGTTGACCTGGCCGCCGAGCACCATCTCGACGATGTCCATCGTCTCGGCGTCGGTGACGCGCATGCCCTGCACGAACTCGCCCTTCTTGCCGAGCTTCGCGAGGAGCTGCTCGATCTGCGGGCCGCCGCCGTGCACCACGACCGGGTTCATGCCGACGAGCTTCAGCAGCACCACGTCGTAGGCGAAGTCGCGCTTCAGCTCGTCTTCGGTCATGGCATTGCCGCCGTACTTCACGACGATGGTCTTGCCGTGGAAGCGCTGGATGTACGGCAGCGCCTCGGCGAGGATGCGCGCCTTTTCGGCGGCTTGGGGATTGTGGATGAAGGGGGCGTTCACCTTCGGCGGCATTGTACAAACAAAAAGGCGGACGGCTCTCGGCCGTCCGCCTTTCGTACAACTGACTGGAGTCAGCGAGTGTTACTGGATCGTGATTTGCTTGCGCTGCGCGGCGGCTTTCTTCGGCAGCGTCAGCTCCAGCACGCCATCGCGGAACTTGGCCTCGACCTTCGCCTCGTCCACTTCCTGCGGTAGCGTGAAGCTGCGGCTGACCTTGCCGTAGACGCGCTCGGTATGCAGCACGCGCTCGTCCTTGTTGGCTTCCTTCTCGCGCTTCACTTCGGCTTCCAGGGTCACCTGCGCGCCGTCGATGCTGACGTGGATGTCTTCCTTCTTCACCCCGGCCAGCTCCGCGCTCACCAGGTAGGCGCCGTTCTTCTCCGCCACGTCCACCTTGGCGCGAGGCAGCGCGCCGAAATCGGCACGCCCTTCGAATGCGAGCGGACGCACGAGAAAGCCTTTGAACAGGTCATCGACCAGATCGTTAAAGGGGTCGAATCGCGTAACGTTTGCCATCTGCATGTCTCCTTTGCCTTGAGGCAGTAACAGAGAGATAAGGCTGGCCCGCCGGATTTCAAGACCCCCGGTAAACTGGCCGCATGAGGGAGCTCGCCTGCGCGCGGTGCAAGAAGCCCTTCCGCTGCGGGGCGGACGAAGAGGGCTGTTGGTGCGAGGAGTTGCCGGCGCTTCAGCCGGTGGTCGGCCGGGACTGCCTTTGCCGCGAGTGCCTGGAACTAGAGCTCAAAGAACGTAGCGCGCCAGGTCCTCGTCCTTAGCGAGCTCGCCCAGCCTGGCGTCCACGTAGGCCGCGTCAATCGTCACCTCGCCCGGACCGCGCTGGCCCGCGTCGAAGGAAATCTCCTCCAGCAGCTTCTCGAGCACGGTATACAGGCGCCGCGCGCCGATGTTCTCGGTCTTTTCATTCACCTGGTAGGCGATCTGCGCGAGGCGCCGGATGGCTTCCGGCTTGAAGTCGATCTTCAGACCTTCCGTCGCGAGCAGCGCCTGGTACTGCTTCGTCTGGCTCGCGTCGGTGGCGATGAGGATGCGCTCGAAGTCGTCCACCGACAGCGAGTCGAGCTCCACCCGAATCGGGAAGCGGCCCTGCAGCTCCGGAATAAGGTCGGATGGCTTCGCCAGATGGAAGGCGCCGGAGGCGATGAAGAGGATGTGGTCGGTCTTCACCATGCCGTAGCGCGTGGAGACCGTCGTGCCTTCGACCAGCGGCAGCAGGTCGCGCTGCACGCCCTGTCGGGAGACATCGGCGCCCTGCACTTCCGAGCGGCTGGTGATCTTGTCGATCTCATCGAGAAACACAATGCCGTTCTGCTCCGCGTTCGCTACCGCGCGGGCCTTGAGCTCGTCGTCGTTGACGAGTCGCGCAGCCTCTTCGTCGATCAGCACCTGCTCGGCCTCGCGGATCTTCATCTTGCGCAGGCGCCGCCGGCCGCCGCCCAGGTTGGAAAGCATGCCCTGGATCTGCGAGGTGAGCTCCTCCATTCCCGGCGGCGCGAGGATCTCCATCTGCGGGCTCGCCGCCGCGACCTCGATGTCGATCTCCTTCTCGGCGAGCTCGCCTTCGCGCAGCTTCTTGCGGAATTTCTGACGCGTGTCCTCCGCGCCATGGCCGACCAGCACGTCGAGGATCCGCTCTTCGGCCGCTTCTTGCGCGCGCACCCGCACGCGCTTCGTCGCCTGCTCGCGCGTCTGCTTCACGCTGATTTCCACCAGGTCGCGCACGATCGTGTCGACGTCGCGGCCGACGTAGCCCACCTCGGTGAATTTCGTCGCCTCGACCTTGATGAACGGCGCATCGGCCAGCCGCGCGAGGCGGCGCGCGATCTCGGTCTTGCCGACGCCCGTCGGGCCGATCATCAGGATGTTCTTCGGCGTGATCTCCTGGCGCAGCGGCTCGGCAACCTGCTGGCGCCGCCAGCGGTTGCGCAGCGCAATCGCGACCGCGCGCTTCGCGCGTCCCTGCCCGACGATGTACTTGTCGAGCTCATGGACGATCTCCTGCGGAGTCATACCACCCATGAGCACATTCCCGGAAAAGGGGTCAGAGCAATTTTCCTGAAACAAACCGGTTTATGGCGACGCGCGCTTTGTAACTGAAAAATTGCTCTGACCCCTTTATTCCAGCACTTCGATCGTGCGCTGATGGTTCGTGTAGATGCAGAGATCGGCGGCAATGGCGAGCGCCTTGTCGACGATGTCGCGCGCGCCGAGCTGGGTGTTCTGGAGCAGCGCCAGCGCGGCACTCTGGGCGTAGGGCCCGCCCGAGCCGATTGCGACCACGCCCTGCTCCGGCTCGAGCACGTCGCCCACGCCGGTGATGATCAGTGAATGTTCCTTGTCGGCGACGACGAGCATCGCCTCGAGCCGGCGCAGGATGCGATCGGTGCGCCAGTCCTTCGCCAACTCGACCGCCGAGCGCATCAGGTTGCCCTGGTGCTTGTCCAGCTTCGCCTCGAAGCGCTCGAAGAGCGTGAAGGCGTCCGCAGTGCCGCCCGCGAAGCCGGCGAGGATGCGGTCCTGGTAGAGGCGCCGCACCTTCTTCGCGCCGCCTTTGACGACGACCTGACCGAGCGTGACCTGCCCGTCTCCGCCGAGCGCCACGCTCGAACCGCGACGGACCGAAAGGATGGTGGTGCCGTGGAACTGTTCCATATGAAGAGCAGAAGGTGAAGGTGAGGTCGGCGGGGAAGATTTACAAGCCCGCACCACCTTTTAGCACGCACGCTGGGACCAGGCAACGAACGGCCCGAGTGCGAGCGCTGTCATGACGCAGACTATGAGGGGTCCGGGTGGCATGTCGGAGAAGAGCGATAAGCCGAGCCCGATGGCGTAGCTCAGCGCGCCGAGCGCGTAGGCCACGGCGAGACGCCGCTTCGCCAGTCCGCGGGTCGCAAGTGCGGGCACGATAAGTGTCGTGAAGACGAGGTAGACGCCGACAAGCTGCACCGACGCGGTCACCGCACAGGCGAACAGCAGATAGAAGCCGATACGGCCGAGCCGCTCGCCGAGCCCGAACCACAGCACGAGAATCAACGCGTAAGCGGCACCGACGACGACGAGCCGCATTGGATCCGCCCACAAGATCTGGCCGACCAGCAGATCCTTCAGGTTCTCCGCGCCGTGCGGATTGCTTGCGAGAAGGAGGATCGCGGCATTGGCGGCTACGATGAACGTCACGCCGATGACGGCTTCCTGCACCTCCGGCCAGCGCTTGTCCGTCCAATTGAGAAGCAGCGCGCCGGCGAGCGCTGCGGCGAGCGCGGCGATTTGCACCGCCACGCCCTGCGGCTCGAAGCCCACGCGGTCGGCAATCACCACGCCGAGCCCGGCGATCTGCGCCACCGCCAGGTCGATGAAGACGATGCCTCGTCGCAGGACCTGAATGCCGAGCGGCACGTGCGTCGCGGTGACGAGAAGGCCGGCGATGAGCGCCGGCCAGACGATGCCCAAGGTTGCGGCGTCGAGCGTCATTGGAGAGGCGCGAGCAGCCGCGCGATCAC
>DASQGW010000146.1:0-23492 GCA_035632415.1 Burkholderiales bacterium
CGCGTTGTTCTTCTCGAAGTCGCTGCACTTTCCGCTCGGCTTGAACAACGCATATTTCCGCCCCGATTCCGGCACCGGAAGGCCGGCGACTGCCGCGGCGGAATTCTCCCGCACCGCGCGGACGAGCTCGCCGCGCAGGAACATCCCGCCGCCCGCCGGCTCGCAGCTCTCGACTTTCACCGTGGCGCCGTACACGGGGGATTCGACGCAGCGCACGGCGGCGGCAGCGGCCTTCGGCGCAGGCGCTGCCACGATCGCGTCGGCAGGTTTCGCCGCGCGCAGTTGATCCGCATAGCTCGCATCCAGCGGCACGACGTTGGCGTCGTTGCTGGCGTTGAGCGCGGCAAGCACGCGGTCGCCGGCCTTCGGTCGCTCGAGCTTGCAGCCTTGCCAGAAGGTAGACGGCACTTCGAGCGTCAGAGTCTCCACGAGCTGAGGCCCCTTGAAGGGCTCGACGACGCGCAGCGCCAGCACGTCGTAGCGGCTTCTCTGCGAGACGCCGGTGACGTCTGCGGCGACGAGCACCTTGGCCCAGGCGTACCAGTCCTGCGGCTTGGACTCGCGTGCGGAAAGGCAGGCGGCCTGCACCGCCGAGATCGAGACGAGGGCTAGAAGGGCGCCCAGAGCGCGAACCATGCGAAAGCATAGAATGCGCGGTAGCAACAAGAAAGCAAAGGAGCGATCCATGGTCTTCCGCTGTGCCATTGTTCTCATGCTCGCCCTCGCGCTCGCGAGCTGCTCGCTGGGCCGGCGCTCGACGGCCACGACGACCCAGCCGGACGCCGACACCGCCACACGGCCCGCCCTGACACAGGCGCATCCGCCCGAGGCGTCAAACTACATGCTCACGCCCGGTGCCGGCGTCGGGTCGCCGGTGCCGGCGATGGAGCCGGGCCGCAAGATCAACGTCCAGGATTGCAAGAAGGATATCAACCTCACCGCCGGCAACCTGAAGTGCCAGTAGCCGGCTAGCGCCGGAGCTTGGAGAGGTCAGGCATCACGATCGGCCGCGCCGTCTCGAAGGCGCGCGCGGCGCGCAGCACCAGCGCATCCGCGTAGCGCGGGCCGACGAGGTGCAATCCCACCGGCAATCCCGCTTTCGTCAACCCGCACGGAATCGACGCCGCCGGCTGCTGCGTCAGGTTGAAGGGGAAGCTGAAAGGGGTCCAGTCGATCCAGCGCGTCTTCCCCGGCGGGAATTCCTGACCCGCATCGAACGCGGCGACCGCCAGCGTCGGCGTCAGCAGCAGGTCGTAATCGCGATGGAAGAGATTCATGTGCGTGCCGAGCGCGCCGCGCTTCATCTGCGCGTCCATCAGCTCGCCGGCGGTGATCTTCGCGCCTTGCTCGGCAACTTCCAGCAGGCCCGGATCCAGGAGCTTGCGCTTCCCGGCCGGGATGGCCTTCACCAGCGCGGCGGCGCCCGTGAACCAGTGCACGCGGAAGATGGCCTCCGGATTCTCGAATCCCGGGTTCTTTTCCTCGACCTTCGCGCCGAGGTCGACGAATACATCCACGCTCTTCCGCACGATCGCCGCGACTTCCGGATCGACGCTTGCATAGCCGAGATCCTGCGAATAAGCGATGCGCAGGCCGCTCACGCCCTGCTCGAGCCCGGTACGCCAGTCGCGCGCCTCGAAGGGCAGCGCATGCCAGTCGCGCGCGTCGGGCAGCGCGAGCACGTTCAGCATCAGCGCCGCGTCGGCGACGCTGCGCGTCATCGGTCCGACATGCGCCACGGTGCCGAAAGGCGAGAGCGGCCACGCCGGCACGCGGCCGAACGAAGCCTTGAGGCCGAAGAGGCCGGTGAAGCTGCAGGGAATGCGGATCGAGCCGCCGCCGTCGGTGCCGACCGCGAGCGCCCCCATGCCCGATGCGAGCGCCGCCGCTGCGCCGCCCGAAGAGCCGCCCGGTGTCTTCGCCGGATTCCACGGGTTGCGCGTGATGCCGGTGAGCGCGCTGTCGGTGACGCCCTTCCAGCCGAATTCCGGCGTGGTGGTTTTTCCGACGAGCACCGCGCCGTGCTCGCGCAGCCTCGCCGTGGCCGGCGCGTCGTCGTTCCAGGGGCCCTTCGGATCGACCGTCTTCGAGCCGCGCAGCGTCGGCCAGCCCTGCGTGAGGATGATGTCCTTGATCGAGACCGGCACGCCGTCGAGCAGGCCTTTCGCCTGTCCCGCCTTCCAGCGCGCTTCCGACGCCTTGGCATCCTCGAGCGCGTGATCCGAGACCAGGTTGAACGCGTTCAGCACCGGATTCAGCCGCTCGATCCGATCCAGCACCGCGCGCGTCACCTCGACTGGCGAAAGCTCATGCTTCCTATAAGCGTCGAGCAGCTCTATAGCGGTGAGAGCGCAGAGATCCATAAATGGGGTCAGATCAACATTTCAGAAGTTAGGTCTGCTAACGGCCAAGAGCGGTCATTCGATTAACCGGTCAGCGCGCCGCAAAATCGACGCTGGAATCGTAAGCCCAATCTCTTTCGCCGCCTTGAGGTTGATTACTAGCTCGAACTTGTCCGCTTGCTCGATCGGCATTTCTGAAGGTCGAGCGCCCTTTAGAATCTTGACGACCAGATCTGCTGAGCGCTGTAGAGAGTCTTTAGGGTCCTCGGTCAGCGACATCAAACCGCCTCTCTCAACGACCCGTGCGCTGGAGAACACCACGGGAATTCGCTTCTGGCTGACGTACCCAAACAGCGTATCGACACCATGCTCGCCAGGCCTTACGTCCAGTGTGCCGTAGGGCAGGATCGCGTCGGGCCTTTGCCGATCTGCATTGGCCAGGGTCTGCGCGACGGGCGTTTCGGTAATGTCCGCCCTAATGATCGTGAATTTCAGTCGACCAGCAGCCGCTTCCAGCGCGGCGATGTCGTTCGCAGTGAGATTGCTGTACGCACCCAACACCATTAGCCGCCGCGAACGAGGCAACGCTTCGCGCAGCAGCTGGATGCGCTTCACCATCATCTCGCGTGCACGGTCAGCGACACCCACGATGTTGGTGCCAGATCGCGCAAATGAGCGGACAAATCCCCGCTCAACCGGTTCGGTTACGGATGAGAACACAATCGGGATAGTCGAAGTGGTCCGCTGCAGCGCCTCAACCCAGAATTCGTGCGTCGTATAGATGACGTCCGGACGGGTGGACACCATCTTCTGCGCAAGGTCTGGGATTCGCGCTAGATCAAGTTCGTTACTCAGGATCTCAACCTGAACGTCGCGTCCCTCGATTAGTCCACCGGCGGCGAGCCGAGCCGAGAGCATCTGGATGAGATTGGCATCGCCCTTCCGGAAGTCGACCAGGACTCCCACGCGTTGCGGACGAGAGGATGGTTGTGCACCGGCTGCGATAGACGTGGCTAGCAAAACCGCACCGATAAACCAGCACGCGCGCACCATGCCTCGCATCCTCACCGAGTTAGTAGCCCTGCAAGGAGTCTAACGTGGAGGTCCGCTTTGGGTCGTACATGGACGCCCCGGCTTTGCCAGTGGTCAGTAAACGATGGCGCGGAGGCAGAGATTGCAGCCGTACATTCGGACTTTGGTGCGGCGTTGCCGCTGTCCCTGATGGAATGCGCTGGCTGGCGCCCCAATCGAAAGCGCGCACTCGAAGTGCTTCGACCCAAACGGGCTTTGCCAACCACGGTCTCACCTGTCTCGCCATCATTTCCTGATCGCCTGAGCAATCGGTGGCTCTGTACTGCCCTTCAGTTGTAGATCGTTTAAACAGTTGCGGCAGCGTAGTTTGCTTCGAATCGCCGATCGTGTGCGAGCAACGCCCAGGCAATCCTTGCGTTTTTGTTGGCAAGCGCCACCGCAGCCACATTCGGGTTTCGCCGCTTGAGCAGCTCGTGTAGCCAGCCGCTGTTCGTACGCTTGCGCTGAGCGGCGCGAATTACGGCTCGCGCTCCGTGGATCAGCAGGGTTCTCAGGTAGGAGTCACCGCGTTTGCTGATGCCCAACAACGTCGGCTTGCCGCCGCTCGAGCGCTGCCGCGGCACCAAGCCCAGCCAAGCGGCCAGCTGCCGGCCGTTGTCGAAGCTCTTGGCGTCGCCCATGCTCGCCACCAGCGCCGTGGCAGTGAGCGGACCCACTCCGGGAATCCTTTCGAGCTTGCGGCTCGCCTCGTTGTCGTGGTGCCAGGCCTTGATCTGCGCTTCGAGCTGCTCAACCTGCTCATCGAGCGCCTTCAGGTGCTCCAGCAGCCGATCGATCAACATGCGGAACAACCCAGGAAGCTCGTTACTCGCATCTTCGATCAGCTCGGGCACTCGCCTCGTGACGTGCCCGATGCCTTGGGGAATGACCACGCCGTACTCGCTCAGCAATCCTCGAATCTGGTTCGCCTGCGCCGTGCGCGCCTTCACAAACCCCTGCCGCGCTCGATGCAGCGACAGTAGCGCCTGCTGCTCGATCGTCTTCACCGCCACGAAGCGCATGTTCGGCCTTAACAGCGCCTCGCAGATCGCCTCCGCATCCGCCACGTCGTTCTTGTTGCTCTTCACGTAGGGCTTCACGAATTGCGGCGCAATAAGGCGAACCGTGTGACCAAAGCTCTGCAGCTTCCTTGCCCAGTGGTGGGCGCTTGCGCACGCCTCCATGCCAATCAAGCACGGCGATAGCTTGGCGAAGAACTCCGTCACCTGAGCTCGCTTCAGTTGCTTTCTGAGCAGAACCTTGCCGCGCCTATCCACACCGTGGATCTGAAACACGCTCTTTGCCAGATCGATCCCTACCGCACTAATCTCCATATCGGACGCCCCCTCGGTGAGTGGTTGAACACACATCTCCACTCTGGCACATCGATGCCGTACGAGCCGGGGCGTCCATTCCATTGAAAGCGGCCCTTATGTGGGCCTCAGCGGATACGAAAAAGTTGGTCTGACTTCATTTTATTTTCCTTCCGCCTTGGCCTTCGCCAGCGCTTTTTCCCGCCACATCGGCCAGGCACGCTTGTAGTCCTGCAGCGGCATGGAGGCCTGCACTTCCGCAGCGTCGAGGTAGTTCACCTTCTTGGAGAGCGCCATCGCCTGCATCTGCATGATCGCGCTCATCTCGAGGTAGACGCTGCGCCCGACCGCCCGCGGCAGGCTTTCGCCGACCGTGACCGAGCCGTGGCCGCGCATCAGTGCCGCCGGCTTCTTGCCGAGGGTTTTCGCGAGCGAGGCGCCGAGCTCGCCGTCGCCCACCAGCAGGTTGGTGCCCTTGCGCACCTTGCGGATTTCCCAGTTGGGCAGCCCGTCGCCGATGAACGCCGCCATGTGCCAGAGCGCCTTCATCGGCACGCCCGTCACGCTGAAGGGGACGACCGATGGTGAATGGTTGTGCACGACCGCGAGCACATCGGGCCGCGCCTTGTAGATCTCGCCGTGGATAAAGCGCTCGGTGACCGAATCTCGTCCCTTCGCATCGAGCGGCCTGGAGTCGAGGTCGTACTCGATGATGTCGTCGGCCTGCACGCGCTCGGGCGCGAGCGAGCGTGCCAGGTAGTACCGCTTTGGATTGGTCGGCGAGCGAAGGCTCACGTGCCCGTACGCGTCGATGACGCCGTACTCCGCGAGGATGCGATAAGCCGCGACCAGGTCGTCGATGTAATCCATGTCAGTCCGCCTTGATTCCCGCCGCCTTCACGACGCGCGTCCAGTTCGCGAGCTCGCGCTTGACGCGCTCGCCGAGCGCCTCGGGCGTGCCGCCCTCCGGGACGAGGCCCTGCTTGGCGACGACATCCCGCACGTCGGCTTCCTTCAGGAGCGCGTTCACCTCCTCGTTCAGCTTCTTGACGATCGGCGCCGGCGTGCCCGCGGGCGCGAACATCGCGTACCAGGTTTCGACCTGGACGTCGGGCATGCCCGCTTCCTTGAGCGTCGGCACGTCCGGAAAAGCATCGGAGCGTTTCGCGCTCATCACGGCGAGCATGCGCAGCCTGCCCGAATGCACGTGCGCCGCGACAGTCTGAAGCGCCGAGATCATCGCCTGGACATGGCCGCCGACCAGGTCCGCGATCGCGCCGGCCGCGCCCTTGTAGGGCACGTGGACGATGTTCATGCCGGTCTCCAGCTTGAGAAGCTCCATCGCGAGGTGCTGCGGCCCGCCGTTGCCGGGCGACGAGTAGTAGAGCTTGCCCGGCTGTGACTTCACGAGCGCGACGAACTCCTGCATGTTCTTCGCCGGCACGTCCGGATGCACATAGACGCCGAGCGCGCCGGTGGCGAGGAGCGCGACCGGCTCGAAGTCCTTCACCGGATCGAAGGGCGCCGGCCTCAATGCCGGGTTCGTCGTGAACGACGTCGCCGTAAGGAGGAGCGTGTAGCCGTCGGGCGCCGACTTCGCGACTTCGGCTGCGCCGATGTTGCCGGTGGCGCCGGGGCGGTTGTCGGTGACCACCGCCGCGCTCCAGCGCTCGGCGATCTTCGGCCCGAGCACCCGCGACAGGATGTCCGCGCCCGTGCCGGGCGTATAGGGAACGACGATGTGGATCGGGCGCGAAGGATAGTCCTGGGCGGCGCCGGTCAGCGCCCAGAGGAGAAGAAACAGCCCGGCCAGTCGACGTGTCATTCCCATATTATGGAAGCATGAGCGTGGCGCGGCTTGTCCTCAACGAACCGCAGGCGATGCGTTTCGAAATCAACCGTGCCGCGCTCGTCGACCCGGAGATCTTCGAGGCCGAGCGCGAGAAGGTCTTCGAGCGCTGCTGGCTCTACGTCGGGCATGAATCGGAGGTGAAAGGGCCCGGCGACTTCCGCACGCGCACCATCTGCGGCCGGCCGATCCTCTTCTGCCGCGACAGCGCGAATGCACTGCGCGTCTTCCTGAATACCTGCCGTCACCGCGGCACCGTCGTCTGCCGCGAGGCGGAGGGCAACGCCGAGCGCTACACCTGCTTCTATCACGGCTGGACCTACGATCGCGACGGCAAGCTCTACGCCGTGCCGGGACAGAGCGCGTATCCGCCCAGCTTCGACAAATCCCAGCTTGGCCTGCAGCCGCCGCCGCGGGTAGACAACTATCGCGGGTTCGTCTTCCTCAACTTCGACGCCGACGCCCTCTCGCTGCGGGAGTATCTCGGCCGCGCGACCGAGTACATCGACCTCGTGCTCGACCAGTCGCCGTCGGGCCGCATGGAAGTGATCCACGGCACGCAGGAATACGACATCCGGGCGAACTGGAAGCTGCTGGTCGAGAACAGCTTCGACGACTATCACCTGCTCACCACGCACGCCACGTGGCTCGATTACCTGAAGAGTTCCGGCGTTGAAATAAAGCGACCGGAGAAGGGGCATGTCCTTCCATCGCACGGCCTCGGCAAGGATCTCGGCAACGGGCATGGCACGACCGACAACGTGAATTTTCGCGGCCGCCCGGTCGCCGCCTGGATCCCGGTCTACGGTGACGCGGCGAAACCCGAGCTCGAGCGCATCCGTGCCGAGCTGGTGAACCGCCTGGGCGAGGCCCGCGCCAAGCGGGTGGCAGACACGAATCGCAACCTGCTGGTCTTTCCCAATCTGGTTGTACTCGACGGGTCATCGGTCTCGATCCGCAGCTTCCAGCCGACCGCGCCCGACCGCATGCGAGTGCGCGCCTGGGCGCTCGGGCCGGTCGAGGAGACGCCGCTCGCGCGCCAGGTGCGGCTCGACAGCTTCCTCACCTTCTACGGGCCCGGCGGCTTCGCCACGCCGGATGACATCGAGGCGCTCGAATCAGTGCAGCAAGGGCTTGGCGCCTACAAGGAAGTTCAGTGGTCGCCGCTCTCGCGCGGCTTGGCGAAGGAGGGCGAGCAGCTCAACACCGACGAGGCGCACCTGCGCGCCTTCTGGATCCAATGGGACAAGCTGATGTGCGCAGCGAAGTAGAAGACTTCCTTTTTCACGAAGCGGCGCTGCTCGACGCCTGGCGGCTGGACGAGTGGCTGCAGCTCCTGACGGAGGATGCGACCTACCGCGTGCCGTCGAACGACCGGCCGCAATCCGATCCGAAGAGCGCGCTCTTCACGATCGCCGACGACATCCGACGCATTCGTGCGCGCGTGACG
The DNA here is from genome assembly GCA_035632415.1 of Burkholderiales bacterium. Taxonomy (GTDB): domain Bacteria; phylum Pseudomonadota; class Gammaproteobacteria; order Burkholderiales; family SG8-39; genus SCGC-AG-212-J23. The sequence continues at coordinate 8,026 of DASQGW010000146.1, forward strand.
CGGCTGCAGGATCCGCACGCGCACGCCGAGTCGCCGCGCTCGCGTACACGGCGCATGATTTCCAACGTGCGCATCGTCGAGCACAATCCGCTGGTGGTGGAAGCGAACTTCGTGATCTACCGTTTTCGCGGCAACGAGGATGTGCGCCAGTACGTCGGGCGCTACCGGCACACGCTCGAGCGGCGCGAGGGCAAGCTGAAGATCAAGTCGCGCGAGGCGATCCTCGATGCGATGGAGCTCGGTTCGCTCGGTACCGTAAGCTTCATCCTGTGACCACCGGGCATTGCCTCTGCGGCGCGGTGACGTTCGCCTACGAGGGCGAGCCGAAGTGGACGCTCAATTGCCACTGCGAAAGCTGCCGCCGCGCGATTTCCGCGCCGATGGCCACCTGGATTTCGGTGCCGCGCTCGGCGTTCCGGCTTACCGCCGCGCTGCCGAGCTATTACGCGTCCTCGAAAGGCGTGCGCCGCGGTTTTTGCCCGAAATGCGGCTCGCCGCTCACCTACGAGAACGAGCAGATTCCGGACGAGGTGCATGTGCTTGTCGGCGCGCTGAGCGATCCGGGCATCATGCGGCCGACGGCCCACGTCTTCGTGGAAGACCAGCTGCCGTGGTTCGACTCGGCCGACGAGCTGCCGCGCTACATGAAGACCCGGCGCAATGCCGAGCCGATCCGGAAAGGGCCACGCAAATGAGCGAGCGGTTAGCACTCGTCACGGGAACCAGCAGCGGCATCGGAGCCGCCGTCGCGAAGGCGCTCCTGAAGCGCGGCTGGACGGTCGCCGGCGTCTCGCGCCGCCAGGCGAAATTCGGCGAGCGCTACCAGCATCTCGCGCTGGACCTTTCCGATGCAGCGGCGGCGGCGACGATCGAGAAGCAGCTTGGCGCCAAGCTCGGCGAACAGGCCTGGCAGCGGGTCGGACTGGTCAACAATGCAGCCGTCGGCCTTGCGGGACGCGTGCAAGGCCTCGATGCGAACGAGCTGGCGCGCTCGTTCGTGCTGAACACGGTCATGCCGCTCTGGCTGATGGGCTTCGTGATCAAGCGCTCGAAAGCGCCGGTGCGAGTGGTGAACCTGTCCTCCGGCGCCGCGGTGCGCCCGTTTCCGGGGCTCGCGGCGTACTGCGCGGCGAAGGCGGGCCTGCACATGGCGGGCGCGTCGGTCGCGGCGGAGGATGCGCCGAATCTGCATATCCTCAGCTACCAGCCGGGTGTGGTCGATACCGAGATGCAGGTCGCCACGCGGTCGAAGTCGCTCGATGAATTTCCCTGGGGCACGACGTTCCGCCAGTACCACGCGGAAGGACGCCTGGTCGCGCCCGAGCGGCCGGCGGCCGAGATCGTAGAATTTCTCGAAGCCGATGGCGGCGAACGCTTCGTGGAGAAAAGGCTTGGCACTTGAACTGAGACCGATCTGCGAGAACTGCGCGAAGAAATTGCCGCCGGATGCGCTCGACGCCTGGATCTGCAGCTTCGAGTGCACCTTCTGCTCGTCGTGCGTGAAAAAGCTCCAGAACGTGTGCCCGAATTGCGGTGGCGGCTTCATGCCGCGGCCGGCCCGGCCGGCGAAGGACCACAAGGACGGGAACTACCTCGGCAAATATCCCGCGGGGCAGAAGCCGAAGCACCGCCCGGTGGATTTTGCGGCGCACGAGAAGCTCGCCGCCAAGCTGAAGGATGTTGCGCCGGAAAAAAGGTAAATGAGACGCTGAGGAACTAGAATCGCGGCCATGGGACCTGAAACGCAAGCCTTCCTGCAGAACTGCTGGTACGTCGCCGCCTGGGACCACGAGCTCGCCGACGGGAAACTGCTCGCGCGCACGATCCTGGAAAAACCGGTCGTGCTCTATCGCGGCGACAGCGGTCGCGTGGTCGCGCTCGACAACCGCTGCTGCCATCGGGGCGCCAAGCTCTCCAACGGCCGGCGCGAAGGCGACGACCTGCGCTGCATGTACCACGGCCTCAAATTCAACCCCGCCGGCAAGTGCGTCCAGATTCCGGGGCAGGACAACATTCCGCCGAAGCTCGGCGTGAGGAGCTATCCCATCGTCGAGCGCCAGCACCTCATCAGGATCTGGATGGGCGATCCGGCGAAGGCCGACCCGGCGCAGATCCTCGAGTTCAACTACCTCAGCGATCCGGCCTGGCGCGGAAGACCCGATTACATGCACTACAAGGCGAACTATCTCCTGATCGTCGACAACCTCTCCGACTTCGCGCACCTCGCCTTCGTGCACACGAAGACGCTCGGCGGCTCGGAGGAGTACGCCTACAAGTCGAAGCCCACGGCGATCGAGCGGCTGGAAGACGGCTTCCGCGTCGAGCGCTGGCACATGGGTGCCGACGCGCCGCCGTTCCACAGGAAGGTCGTGCGCGACGCAGGCAAGGTCGACCGGCGCAACATCGCCCGCATGTACGTGCCCGGCATCTTCTTCATGGAGACGCTGTTCTCTCCGGCCGGCGCGGGCGCCGACAGGGGCAACCTCGCGGGCGCGAAGCAGTACCGCAATTGCCAGTTCTTCACGCCCGAGACGAAGAGCTCGACGCATTTCTTCTGGGACTACCTGCATGACTACGACCTGCACGACCCGGCGATCGCGCTCTCGCTCAACAAGAGCATGATCGAGGGCTTCCTCGAGGACAAGTTCATCATCGAAGGCCAACAGGAAGTGATCGATGCGGATCCCAACTTCAAGATGAACGCCATCGTCGCCGATGCGCCGCTCGCGCATTTCCGCCGCACGCTCGGGAGATTGATCGACGCCGAGCGCCAGGCACTCCAGCCGGTGGCTGCATGAGAGCGCTGATTGCGCTGCTTCTCGCGTTCGCGCTCGGGGGCTGCTTCGCGAGGAAATGGGATCCGCACGCCCCTTCGACGGTCTTCGCGAGTGCCGACGGCGGCGCGGTGACGGTGAAGCACGGCAACCGGCTGCGCCTTCCGCTCGCCACCGACCCGAAGGGCGGCTACGAGTGGCACCGCGCCGAGCCGCAGATCCTGAGCGTGATGGTGGAGGGTCCTGCGGACCCGGAGGGCATCAGCTTCACGCCGGTGCGCAGCGGCGAGGAGAAGCTGCGGCTCGAATACCGCCCGGTCGCCGGCGGCCCGGCGCAGCGCACCGTCGAGTATGACGTGACGGTGCCGAACGACAGCGCCTTCTGGTTCCGCTGGTTCTCGCTCGCGCTGCCGTAGCCGCCCGACTGCCGCGCGCTACTGTCTCGGTATGTGTGCGGCCTCCACCAGGCCTCCCAGCGTTTTCATGTCGCGCTCGAGGAGCGCGCGCAGCTCTGCCGGGGAGCCGCCGTCGGGCTCGGCGCCGTCAGCGGCGAGGCGCTGGACGAATTCCGGGCGCTTGATGGCGCGCTGTACTGCCGAGTGCACCATGGCCACGATCTCCGCCGGCGTATGCGCGGGGGCGAGCAGCCCGAAATAGCCGATCATCTCGAATCCAGGCACGCCAGATTCGGCGATCGTCGGATAGTCCGGCACGACGGCGGAGCGCTTGGCCGAGGTGACCGCAAGCGCGCGAAGTTTGCCGTCCTTCGCGTGGTGCAGCGACGACACGATGCTCGCGAACATCAGGTCCACCTGGCCGCCGAGCACGTCGGCGAGGGCCGGTCCCGCGCCGCGATAGACGATGTGCGTCATCTCGATGCCGGCGGAGCGCTTCAGGAGCTCGCTCGTCAGGTGCGCCGTGCTGCCGACCCCGCTCGAGGCACAGTTGAGCTTGCCCGGATTCGCTTTCGCGTAGGCGATCAGCTCCTGCACCGAATTCACCGGCAGCGAGTTGCGCACCACGAGAAGGAACGGCCCCGACGCGATGTTGGTGATCGGCTCGAAATCGGTGATCGGCTCGTAGCTGCGGTTCTTCGCGAGCACCGCGTTGGAGGTGAAGCTGCTCGAGGCGAGGAAAAGCGTGTAGCCGTCGGGCGGCGACTTGGCCACGATCCCGGCGCCGATCGATCCGGCGGCGCCCGGGCGGTTATCGACGACGACCGGCTGCCCCAGCTCCTCGCCAAGCGCCGGCGCGAGGGTGCGCGCCATGATGTCCGTGGCGCCGCCGGGAGCCAATCCCACCACCAATCGTATCGGCTTCGACGGATAGGGCTGCGCGGCCGCCAGTTGCGAAACAAGGGCAAAGAGCAATGCGAAAACGCGGGTCATCCGCAATGTATACCTCACTAGAATGAAGCATGGCGCGAAACGGCTACCGCATTTTCGATTCCGACACGCACGTCGGGCCCTACATGGACGTGCTCGAGCGCTACCTCACGGGCCCGGAGAAGGAGAAGCTCGCGGCGTGGGAGCCGCACCGCTCGAAGAGCAAGGGCTTTCCCGTCTACACCAAGGGCCAGCGGCGCTACCTGCGCAAGCTCGGCACCGCGCAGGCGGAGCCGGACAAGGGCGGCTACATGGCCGGCTTCACCGGCGCGAAACGGGAGCGCGAGCCGGCGGTGCGGGGCGATCATGATCCCGCCGAGCGGATCAAGGACCTCGACCACGAGGGCGTCGACGTGAACCTCACGCTTCCTTCCGGCTGGTTCGGTACCTGGACCGCCGGCGACGACGTCCCGCTCGAGAGCGCGATGTACCGCGCCTATCACCGCTGGATGAAGGACTACTGCGGCGCATATCCGAATCGCCTCGGCGGCGTCATCCTCGTCGGCACGCGCGACGTCGAGGCCGGCCTCGCCGAGATCAAGCGCTGCGGCAAGGAGCCGTGGGCGTGGGCGGTGATGGCCTATGCGCCTTACGGCGTGCCGCTCGACCATCCGGGCCTCGAGCCGGTCTGGGCCGCCGCGCAGGAGCACGACCTTGCGGTCGTGCTGCACACCTTCACGGTGATGCCGCCCTATGCGCCGGGCGGGCTCGACACATGGGAGAACCTCTGGCTGCAGCGCTCGGCGGCGCACCCGTGGTGCGGCATGCGCAACATGGCGGCGCTCATCGGCGCAGGCGTTATGGACCGCTATCCGAAGCTGCGCATCGCGACGCTCGAAGCCGGCCACGGCTGGCTGCCGTTCTGGATGAGCCGTATCGACGAGCACGCCGAGACGATCGCAGCGGCGATCCCGAAGCTGAAAGGCAGGCCGAGCGATTACGTGATGGGCGGCCGCTACTTCCAGTCGATCGAGATCCCCGAGGGCGCGAAGCTCACCAATGCCGTGATCGACCTCGTCGGCGAGCACGTGCTGATGTACGCCTCCGACTATCCGCACGGGGAGAGCCATTTCCCGAAATCGGTCGGCATGGTGCTCGACTGGCCGATGGCGGAGAGCCGCAAGCACAAGCTCTTCTGGGACAACGCGGTGCGCCTCTATGCACGCGCCGGGCTCCAGTAACCCGAAATCGAAGAAGCTCCGCGAGCTGCTGGCTCGCAAGGACCGCGTATTGACGGTGCTGCACCCGCCCACCGCGGCGCTCGCGCGCGTCATGGAGCGGGCAGGTTGCGAAGCGGGTTTCGTCGGCACTTCGGCGGTGGTCGGCGGCATCACCGGGCTCGCCGATGTAGGCACCGCCACGCTGAGCGAGTGCGTGCAAATCGGCAAATGGATCGCGGGGGCGGTGGATTTCCCGGTGATCCTCGATGGCGACACGGGTCACGGCGGCGTGATGGCGGTGCGGCGCCTGGTGCGCGAGTGCATCGACGCCGGGCTCGCCGGGGTGCGCATCGATGACCAGCCGATCGAAGGCAAGCGCCGCACGCAGTCGGCCGGCGTCGAGGTGGTGCCGCTCGAGCAGGCGATCGCACGCTACCGCGCTGCGGTCGACATGAGGGACGAGCTCGACCCGGCGTTCGTGATCATGGCCCAGTGCTACGCGCGCGATGCGGTAAACGGCGGGTTGAGGCTCTGCGTCGAGCGGCTGCGCGCATATGAAGAGCAGGGCGGCGTCGACTGGGTGCAGTTCGAGTCGCCGCATTCGGCGGACGAAATCAGGCAGGCGCGCGCAGCGGTGAAGGGCGTGATGTCCTTCATGAAGGGCAAGATGCCGCGCTACCTCTCGGCGGAGGAGCATCTCGCGCTCGGCGTGAATGTCGCCTGGTATCCGGGGTTCACGCATCACGTGATGTGGGCGGCGGTGTCGGACTTCATGCGCGAGTTCCAGGCGCGCGGCGTCGCCGCCTGGGAAGATTTCCAGAAGAAGCATGTCCCCGGCAGCTATCCGATTCCGGATGTGCCGCCCTCGGGCGAGGGCGGCGACAAGCAGATCGAACTGGAGAAGCGCTACTTCAAATCATGAAAGTCATCGCCATCGAGGAGCACTTCCTCACGCCGATGTACCGGGAGCACGTCGCCGCCAACCAGTACCGCAACTTCTACCTCGCGAGCCGCGGCGACATGATGGGCCACGACATCATGGCCGAGAACATGGACCTCGGCGCGGGCCGCCTAAGGCACATGGACGAGCAGGGCGTCGACATGCAGGTGCTCTCCTTCGGCTCGCCCGGGTGCCAGATGTTCAGCGCGGACGTGGCGATCCCCATGGCGAAGGATGCGAACGACCGGCTGCAGCAGGCGGTGGAGAAGCACCCGGCGCGCTTTGCCGGATTCGCCGCGCTGCCGACCGCGGACCCCAAGGCCTCGGTCGAGGAGCTCGAGCGCTGCGTGACGAAGCTCGGCTTCAAGGGCGCGATGATCCACAGCCACCAGCAGGGCGAATTCCTCGATGCGAAGAAATACTGGCCGATCTGGGAGCGGGCGGAAAAGCTGGGGGTGCCGATCTACCTGCACCCGGCGCTGCCGCATCCGCAGGTGGTGAAGGCGTACTTCGACGGCTACGAGGAGCTTGCGCGCGCGCCGTGGGGCTTTGCGGTCGATACGAGCTGCCACTTCCTGCGGCTGGTGTTCTCGGGATTGTTCGACGCCTATCCGAAGCTGAAGATCATCCTCGGGCATCTCGGCGAGGGGCTGCCCTTCGCCATGCATCGCCTCAACGACCACAGCATGCACGCCGCCAAGCGCCGCGGGCTGAAGAAGCCGCCGATCCAATACCTGCGCGACAACCTGGTGGTGACGACGAGCGGCAACTGGTTCGAGCCCGCGTTCGTCTGCACGCTGCTCGCGCTCGGCGCCGACAGCATCGTCTTTGCGATCGACTGGCCCTACGAGTCGAACAAGGTCGGCATGGACTTCTTCCGGCACCTCTCGATCTCCGACTCCGACAAGGAAAAGATCGCGTACCGGAACGCCGAGCGCCTGCTGAAGCTGTAAGTGCGGGTACCTGCGCTGCCTGAATGCCTGCCCAGACGGGGCAACGCATTCACGAGCGCGATTGCGCGAGCGTTGCTGAGCGCCTCGGGTTGGAACATCGAGGGCGAATTCCCGTCCCGGCCGAAAATGGTGGCGATCGTCGCGCCGCATACCTCCAACTGGGATTTCATCGTCGGCATCCTCGCCGTCTTCGCCATCGGCATCGACGTGCGTTTTCTCGCCAAGCACACGCTATTCAAGGGGCCGCTCGCCGGGTTCATGCGCTGGTGCGGCGGCATGCCGGTGAACCGCGAGGCGCCGCAGGGGCTCGTGCCGCAGGTGGCCGACGCGATCGCGGCCGCGCCCGCCGTGCTGCTCGCCATCACGCCGGCGGGAACGCGCTCGAGCACGAAGCCGTGGAAGAGCGGGTTCTATCACATCGCCGTGGCCGCCCGCGTGCCGATCCTTCCGGTGATCTTCGACGGCCCGGCCCGCACGATTCGCTTCCTGCCTGCCTTCGAGCCGAGCGGCGATTACAGCGCGGACCTGCCGAGGCTGCAGGCGCTCTACGCTGGCGTGCGCGGTATCAGACCCTAGCGGTGGCTCACCTTACGGCGCTTTCTGCTCAGGGCTGCTTTTTCCGTCTCCCTCTGCTTCGCCAGGTCGGTGACCCTTTTCAACTCGGCCTCCTTTGCGTCCCGCCTTGCCTTTACTTCCAGCGCCTTTTCTTCCTCGGTCGGCGGTCTCCAGTCTAGAAATTTAGGCCTCAGCCTTTCAAAGTAGGCACTGGAGGACTCTTTCTCTCCGCCTGTTTTCGTTTTTCTTGCGGCTTTCACTTCGGCTCCTTTTCTGCCATTGAGCGGACCACTGCGAAAGGCAGCATCGTCCGAGTATTCTCCTATGTCAAACAACGAGCAGCATAAAAACCGCCACGCATGGGCGTGTTCTGTGCTATCGTTCGCCCGCAGTGATCTTCAAGCATTGAAGTCCCGTCCTCCCCCGCCGCGACAGCGGCGCCGAAGTGGCAGTTCTCCTTCCTTGATCGTCATGCCCGCGCGCGGGGCTCGGATTCGCCCTGCACATCAAGAAGGAAACAGCAATGGCAACAGGCACCGTGAAATGGTTCAACGACGCAAAGGGCTTTGGCTTCATCACGCCGGATGACGGCGGCAAGGACCTCTTCGCTCACCACAGCTCCATCCAGATGGATGGCTACAAGTCGCTGAAGGAGGCCCAAAAGGTTTCCTTCGAGGTCACGCAGGGTGCTAAAGGTCCTGCGGCGTCCAACATCAAGGCGCTGTAAAGAACGTTTCGGCGCTTGCGCGCGCCAATGCCTAGAAAGCCCGGGACACCCGGGCTTTTGTTTTTGGGGCGCCGTGCCCGTCGTGCAAAAAGGAGCTAGTGATGGCCAAGGAAGCATTCATCGAGATGGAAGGCACCGTGCAGGAGGTGCTGCCGAACACCCAATTCAGGGTGCGATTGACAAATGGCGCGGATGTCCTCGCATACGCCGGCGGCAAGATGCGCCAGCGCCGTATCCGCATCATTGCCGGCGACCGGGTCAACCTGGAGATGTCGCCCTACGACGTGACGCGTGGACGGATCAACTACCGCCACCTCGACAGCGCGCCGCCCGCTTCTGCACGAAGGCGGTTCCCGTACAAGAAGAGATAGCCGCCCGTGCGAAGCACAAGTAGGATTCGGCGGCAAATCCTGGACCCCGAGCGGAGACATCGATGATCAAGTTCTACTACAGCACGGCGCCTAACCCGATGAAGGTCGCCCTCTGCCTGGAGGAGATGGGGCTCGCCTACGAGCCGATACCCGTGGATACGCGCAAGGGCGAGCAACATAAGCCCGCCTACCTGGCGATCAACCCCAACGCCAAGGTGCCCTCCATCGTGGATGGCGAGGTGACGATGTTCGACAGCAATGCAATCGTCCTCTATCTCGCGGAGAAGACCGGCAAGTTCCTGCCGAAGAAGGCTGCCGATCGCGGTGAAATGCTCTCGTGGCTGATGTTCGTCGCCTCCGGCATCGGGCCCTTCACCGGGCAGTACGTGCACTTCAAGACTTACGCGCCGGAGAAGATCGCGTACGCGCTCAACCGCTACGAGTTCGAAGCCCTGCGCCATTGGGGCATCGTGGACGCGCGCCTCGCCAGGAACAAATACATGGTTGGCGATACCTACACCGTTGTCGACATGGCGCTGTGGGGCTGGGCGCGACTGGTGCCGAACATCCTGGGCGAGCACGCCGCGAAACTGGGCAATGTGAAGCGCCTGGCTGACGAGATCAGCGCCCGCCCGGCAGCGCAGAAGGCGCTAGCCCTCAAGGACCGTCACGCGTTCAAGACCGAGATGGACGACGAGGCGAAGCGCGCCATGTTCCCGGGCAACTACCTGGCGCAAGCCCGGAGCTGAGCGACTCAGTTCTTCTTGAACACCGAGCGGTCGACGTCGTCCAAGTTCCAGACCTGCATTTCCTCGCAGTACGGACACTCGAGCGTGCGCTCGGTGTAGGTGAGGTTCTTGAACGTCTCGAGATCGACGTTCAGGTCGGTCGGGATCGACTTCTTGCATTTCTTGCAGCGCACCTGGAGCAGCGGCATAGGGCGCGATGCTACAGAGAAACCACCATGCGGGTCTAAAAGAACGTCAGGGCTCTGCCCCCCGATGATTTCTAAGACGCAAACCTCTGACTGCGAAACGGCGACGTTGCCGGCCGCGTAATCACGATGAAGCCATGCTTCGCGCCGCGGTGGCGTTGGATGCAGCTCTTGCACGTCCTCGAACCCTTCGCGCAACTCGTCGCGCATCTTAGGCGAGGCGTGCGCTGCGCAGGAACATGTAGCTGCCAAGCAGGACGAGCCCGATGAAAAACCAGCGCATGAAGGTCGCGGCAGGCAGGCGCCGACGGATGTGCTGGCCCGCATACATCCCGGCCAAGGCGGGCAGCAACGCAAGGAACGAGGTCCCGGCGACGCCGATGCTGTATTGACCATGGACCGCCAGCGCGATCGTGAGCGCAAGGGGACAGACGAACGCGAGTATCCCGATCGCTTGCACGAGCTCCTCGGTGCTCATGCGGAGCGAAGTGAGGTACGGCGCGTTCGGCAGGATGAAGACGCCCGTTGCGCCGCAGATCGCCCCCGTGAGGACGCCCATGAGCGGCGACGCCCAGGCCTCATGGCGCGGCGCAACCTCGAAGCGGCGCGAGAGCAACCCGTAGAGTCCATACGCCGCGAGCACAAGGCCGAGCGCGGCGCGCGCCCCGTCGCTGCTCGCCGTCAAGAGGGCAATGGTGGCGAAGGTGCCGACGAACACGCCGGCGATCATCGTCGCAAAGCGGCGCGCCAGTCTGCCGAGCGACGGCCCGGCCGCCATCTGCCAGATGTTGGTTCCCAGCGCGGGCAGCACCATCAGCCCTGCGGCCTGCGCGGGCGGCATGATGATGGAGAGGAGGCCCATTACCACCGTGGGCAGCCCGATGCCGATGGCGCCTTTGACGAAGCCGGCGAAGAGGAAGGCGAGGCCTACGAAGATTTCAATACCGCCCATGCGAGACAGAGCCAGCCAGCGAGGAAGGCAGCGCCGCCGACCGGCGTGATGGCGCCGAGCCAGCGCACGCCGGTAAGCGCGAGCACGTAGAGACTGCCGGAGAAGAGCAGGGTACCTGCGACGAGCAGCCATCCGCTGGCATTCACCCAGGCGCCAGGCCAGCGCGTGCAGGCCCAGCCGACCGCGAGGAGGCCGAGCGCGTGATACATCTGGTAGCGCACGCCGGTCTCGAAGATCGCGAGCATGTTCGCATCGAGCCTCGCTTTCAGCCCATGTGCGGCGAAGGCGCCGAGCGCAACGCCGATGAAGGCCGAGAGCGCGCCTGCGGCAAAGAAGAGGCGGTCCATCTATTGCGCCACCACCAGGCGAGCGAGGCGCTCGGGGTCCGCCAGGAGCTCCTCGCTCGCGCCGTGATGGATGACGCGCCCGCGGCTCATGACGAGCGCGGACTGCGTCACCTGGAGCGCGAGCTTGGCGTGCTGCTCGACGAGGACCACGGCGAGCTCGCCTTCGGACATCAGGCGCTTGAGGGAGCGAAGCAGCGCCTCGATGATGATCGGCGCGAGTCCCTCCAGCGGCTCGTCCATCAGGAGGAGCGAGGGATTGCCCATCAGCCCGCGGCCGATGGCGAGCATCTGCTGCTCGCCGCCCGAGATCTGGTTGCCGCGGTGGCGGCGCCGCTCGGCGAGGCGCGGGAAGAGGTCGTACACGCGCTCGAGCGTCCATTTGCCGCCCGCACGCCGTGCGACGGTCAGGTTCTCCTCCACCGAGAGCGACGGGAAGATGTCGCGCCCTTGCGGCACGTAGCCGATGCCGAGGCGATTGCGCTCATAGACCGGGAGCTTGCGGATGTCGCGGCCCATCGCGGAGATCTCGCCCGCATGGAAGGTCGTGTGGCCCATGATGGTGGCGAGGAGCGTCGTCTTGCCGACGCCGTTCCTGCCAAGCACCGCGAGCGAGCCGCGCTCGGCGACGGCCAGCGCGACATCCTCCAGGATGACTGTTTCGCCGTAGCCTGCGCGCAGCGCGGAAAGGCGCAGGGCGTCAGCCATGGGCCTCGCCGAGATAGACGTCGCGCACGCGCTGGTCGGCGGCGATTTCTTCACGCGTGCCTTCGACCAATACCTGCCCCTGCACCAGCACCGTGATGCGGCGCGCGAAGCGGAACACGAGATCCATGTCGTGCTCGATGATGAGGATCGAGATGTCGCCCGGCAGCTCGGCGAGCACCTCGAGGATGCGTCCGGAATCTTCCGACGGCACGCCGGCCGCAGGCTCGTCGAGCAACAGCACCTTCGGCTTGAGGCCGAGCGCAATAGCGATCTCGACCAGCCGCTGGCGGCCATAGGGCAAGTCCTGCACGCGCGTGCGCGCGTCGTCCGTGAGATCCAGCGTGGCGAGGAGCTGCATCGCCTCTGCCGTGATCTCGCTGTGCCGGCTCGCCGGCTTCCACATGCGCCGCGCGATGCCTTCGCGCTCCGCGATGCCGAGCGCGACGTTATCGAGCACGGGAAGCGAGCGGAAGAGCGTGGTGACCTGAAAGGTGCGTCCGAGCCCGCGCCGCACGCGCGCACCCTGGTTCACCTTCGTGATGTCCTCGCCGCCGAGGAGGATGCGGCCCGACGAGGGCGCGATGCGCCCGGTGAGCATGTTGACGAACGTGGTCTTGCCGGCGCCGTTCGGCCCGATGAGGGCGTGGCGCGCCCCCGGCTCGAGCCGGAAGCTGATGTTGTCGGCGACGGTCAGCGCGCCGAAGCTCTTGCAGAGCCGGTCTGTCTCGAGAGCGCTCGCAGCCATTTGTCCCATATTCCCAGGATCCCGCCGCGGGCGAACAGCACCACGACGATGAGAAGGACGCCGATGCCGAGGTACCAGTACTCGGGGTATTGCTTCGCGAGGTAGTCCTGCGCGATGAGATACACCACCGGGCCGACGAAGGCGCCGTAGAGCCGGCCGACGCCGCCGAGGATCAGCATCACGAGAAGATCGCCGGAGGGCTCGAGGCCGAGCACGTTCAGGCCGACGAACTGGTTCACTTGTGTGAGGAGCGCGCCGGCGATCCCGGCCAGCGTCGCGGATATGGTGTAGACGAGCACCAAGCGCCAATAGACCGGCGCGCCCACCGCGTGCATGCGCGCCGTGTTCTCGCGGATGCCGGTCAGCATCGCGCCAAAAGGGGAGTAGATCAGCCGCCGCACGACCAGCCAGCCGAGGAAGAGCGCAGCCACGCAATAGAGGAAGGCGGTTCGTCCGAAGAGGTCGAACTTGAAGAGGCCGAGGATCGGCGCCACGGTTACGCCGGAAAGGCCGTCGGCGCCACCGGTGAGCCAGCTCGCCTTGTTCGCGATCTCGAGCAGGATGGAGGTGATCGCGAGCGTCAGCATGAGCAGCGTGAGCGCCCTCGTGCGCAGGATCACCGCGCCGGTCGCGATGCCGAGCACCGCCGCCGCGGCCGCCGCGGCGAGAAGCTGCACGAAGGGATCGGTGAGCCCGTATCTCGCGCTCAGGATGCCGGCGGTGTAGGCACCCAGGCCGAAGAACGCGCTATGCCCGAGGGTGATGATGCCGGCATAGCCGAGGATGAGGTCGAGCGAGAGGGCGAAGAGAATGTAGATGAGTATCCGCGCGCCGAGCGAGAGGTACTCCGGCAGCGCGAAGAAGAACGCAATCGCCGCGATCCACGGCAGCCATTCCGTCCACCGGATGCGCGGATCGCGGGTATAGCCGCTCATGGGTTTGACCCCCTGACAAGGGGGTCGTGAGCCGAAGGCGAACGGGGGGTTTGATTTTTGGGCGCAAACCCCCCGCTCACTGCGTTCGCTTCCCCCCTTGTCAGGGGGGCGGCAAAAAAAGCGTTCACGCCCTGACTCCAAATAGGCCCATTGGCCTCCATAACAGGATGCCGATGGTCGCCGCGTAGACCAGGAACGCGCCGAATTCCGGGATCCAGTACTTGCACGCCGTGTCGGCGACGCCGATCAGGAGCGCCGCGATGAAGGGGCCGCGCAGGCTGCCGAGGCCGCCGACCGCGACCACGGTAAGGAAGTAGACGAGGTGCTCGAAGGGATAGGACCAGTCGACCGGCAGGATGTCCGCGCCGAGCGCCCCGCCCAGCCCGGCGAGCCCGCTGCCGAGCGCGAAAGTCGTCATGAAGAGGAGCCGGGTGTTGATGCCGACGGACTGCGCCATGCCGCGGTTATCGACGGCGGCACGCACCATCGCACCCCAGCGGGTGCGCTCCACGCCGAACCACAGGCCGGCGATGATCAGCGCCGAGACGAGGATGAGGTACACCCGGTAGGTCGGGAAATCGCGGTCGAAGAAATGCACCTGGCCCTTGAGATATTCGGGCAGCACGATCGGAGCCGCGAGCGTGCCGTAGATCATGCGAGCCACGGCGACCGAGGCGTAGATGAGGCCGATGGTGAAGAGCACCTGTGCCAGCTCGCCCGCCGTATAAAGGCGGGAATACAGCAGGCGCTCGAGCACGATGCTGCCCAGGGAAACCGCGGCGAAGGCGACGATGAGAGCGAGCGGGAACGGCACGCCGAGGCGCGCCATGACCGTCGAGAGGATATAGCCCCCGGCCATGGCGAAGACGCCGTGCGCGAGGTTGATGAAGCCCATGAGGCCCATCGTCACCGACAGGCCTACGGAGATTACATAAAGGATCATGCCGTAAGCGACGCCGTGGAAGGCGACGCTTACGAGCGATGAGGTCAACTCACGCAGAAGCTATTTCTTCTTCTGCAGCTCTTTCCAGGGATCTTTCTCGGCCTTGGAGAGCGTCTCGAGCTCCACGTTCTCGAGCTTGCCGTTGACCCTCTTCACTTCGCGCAGGTATTCGGGCTGGATGATGTCGCGCGTCTCGGGGTCGATCGCGATCGGGCCGCGCGGGCTGTGCGGGTTCTTCCAGTGCTTGAAGAACTCCATGGTCCTGTCCGGATCCATGTTGCCCTTGAGCGCGTGGATCGCGTCGACGATCATGGCGGCCCCGTCATAGGCGCCCACGGCGACGAAGTTCGGCGTCTCGTTCGCGCCGTATTCCTTCTTCCACGCCTCGACGAACGCCTTGTTCTCGGGGCGCGTCGCCGCCGCCGAGTAGTGGTGCACCGTCAGCACGCCGAGCGCGACGTCGCCCATGTTGGGCAGCTCCTCGTCGGTGGTGATGTCGCCCGGGCCGATCAGCTTGATGCCCGCCTTGTCGAGGCCCAAGTCGGAGAAGTTCTTCATCACCGCCGTCGCCGTCTTGCCCGCGGGGATGAAGACCATCAGGCAGTCGGGCTTCGCATCCTTCACGCGCTGCATGTAGGCCGCCCAGTCGGGGTTCTGCAGCGGCACGCGCACCTTGGCGAGCACCTTGCCGCCGCCGTCGCTGAACGCCTTCGAGAACGCTTCCTCGGAATCCCACCCGGGACCGAAATCGCTCACCAGCGTGTAGGCGGTCTTGAACTTCTTCACGGCCCACTGGCCGAGCGGATAGCTCGACTGCCACAGCGTGAACGAGGTGCGCACCATATAGGGTGACTTCGTCGTGATGACCGCCGTGCCGGCGTTCATGATGACGAACGGCACCTTGGCCTCGGTCGCGATCGGCGCCATGGCCATCGCGTTCGGCGTAAAAATCACGCCGGCGAGGAGATTCACCTTGTCGCGCACCACGAGCTCTTGCGCGAGCTGGCGCGCCTTGTCCGGATTAGGGCCGGTGTCGTCGCG
>DASQGW010000147.1:0-2100 GCA_035632415.1 Burkholderiales bacterium
GATATTCCTGATCGTATTCGGCGTTCGCGAGCCGGAGGCGACATCGAGTTCTCAGGAGCGGCGGCGGTTTCCGATCCAACGCGCCCAACTGGCACGGCTCAGCGTCGGTTTTTGGTGGCTCGTCGGTATTGCAACGGTGCTTACGCTTGCTCGGTTTAGCGAAGCTTTCCTGTTACTCGCTGCTGAGCATGTCGGCGTGGCTGTCGCGCTCATTCCTGGTGTCCTCGTCACGATGAATGTCGTCTATGCGGCAACTGCCTATCCGTTTGGCCGTCTGTCGGACACGGTGAGCCGGCCGACGCTGCTAATCCTCGGAGTGGGATTCCTGATTGCGGCGGATTTGGTTCTGGCAACATCCGGTACAGGGTGGCAGGTCCTTGCAGGTGCAGCCCTTTGGGGATTGCACATGGGCGCGACGCAGGGCCTGCTCTCTGCCCTTGTTGTTGACCGCGTGCCCGCGGATCTGCGTGGCACAGCGCTTGGCATCTATAGTTTGATTACCGGTGGCGCCTTGCTCGCGGCGAGCGTCCTGGCGGGCTGGCTTTGGACGACGATCAGTCCCGGCGCCACCTTCATTGCAGGTGCGATCTTCGCGGGGCTCGCCTTAATCGGGATCATGGTCTGGACCAACGCTCTGGGCCCCGCCCAGCCGCCGCCTATTCGAGGTTCGAAAGCACCTTAAGCGCGAATGGGTTGACCATACTTTTTGGATTCAAATGAGCTCCTCTTTGTCGCGCACATAACCGAACTCCGCGCGCTGCGCGACCAGGCGCATGCGGACGGCTGAGCGCTCGGTGCCGCTGATGGAGAAGGCCTATGCCGTGGTGACCTGAGACGCTGCGTGCGTTCGCTCTGGCTGCACGGCCCAAGCTGCAGAAATAGATCGCAGCTACCGCCGCGACCATTTGCGCGCGCTTGCACAGCGTGTCGACGTGGCTACAGAACCGAGGTGCGGATCACGGGCTCGAGTACAGAACTCCTCCGAACCCTCATTGCCTGCGCGGGCGTAGGTTCGGCGGAGTGCCGAGTTCGCGGTTTTTACCCAAGTGGCGCACCCGACACGATTCGAACGTGTGGCCTCCACCTTCGGAGGGTGGCGCTCTATCCAGCTGAGCTACGGGTGCATCTCTCATTTGCCTAGCCCTGTCGACCCGTGAGGGTCAACGGATTCAGCGACTATAAACCAGACCTCACTCGAATTATCCAAAAGCTACGCTCCGCGTCGCGCCGGTCCGCTTCTGTTCGCCCCAAAGTGCTTACGCGGTGCTTACGCGACTTTCTCCGGACGTCTGCGGCGATGAGCCTTGGTTTCCAAGATGCTGTTTTTAAATCCCTTTCTTCAGTTGCCTTCGAACGAACCCACTTGACACGAGCCTTCGGAGGGCAGCGCTCTATCCAGCTGAGCTACGGGTGCTCCGGGCGCGGACCATAAGGCAAGCCCTGGCGGGGTGCAAGGCGGCGGCGCTCAGGCGGCGGAGCGCTGCGGGTCGGCGGCGTCGAACGAAGACGCGTCGGCCATCGCCCAGAATCGCGCGTAATGCGCGTCGCTGCAGCCGGTCAGCAGCTCGCCGGGGCGGAGCGCCGGGAACAGCTCGGCGAAGCTCTTGACCTCGCTCGGCGAGACGCGTTTCTGGATGTGCACGCGGCGCAACTCGTTGGGATGCGCGAGCCCGGCCGCGCCGATGAGCTCGCCCAGCGCCAGCACGCGCGCCATGTCGAACGCCGTGACGATGCGGCCGGCGGCGCCGAGCCGGATCGAGGAGCGCAAGCCGGCGCCGACGAGGCAGTTGTGGGCAAACGCCAGGCCTTCGCGCAGCGGCGTTCCCACGTGATCGACGAATTCGAGCGGTGCGGCGCCGGTGCCGCCCTCGGTGCCGTCGATGACGATGAAGTCGGCGCGGATGCCGGTCTCGAGCATCGCCTTGCAGATCGCCATGAACTCCCAGGGATGACCGATGCAGAGCTTGAAGCCGACGGGCTTGCCGCCGGAGAGCTCGCGCAGTTGGGCGATGAACCGCACCATCTCGAGCGGCGTGCCGAAGGCCGAATGCCGCGCCGGCGAGACGCAATCGACGCCGATGGGAACGCCGCGCGCGGCGG
>DASQGW010000148.1:0-6259 GCA_035632415.1 Burkholderiales bacterium
TGATTCCAATCAACCAGGCGGTGGGCGGTTGCCTCTTAGTGTGCATGTCGACGTGTGAGGGCTATGCCGGTACGTGCATGGCAATGGAGCCCAACGGCGAGCATCCGTTCTTCGCTCTTGTTGGTAATAGCGGGAAACCAACATGGGGTGATACAGCGACGGCCTTCCTTTCGTTCTATCACTTGTTCGCCAAGGGGCATTACTTGGCTGACGCAGTGAGCGGTATGCGAGTGGCGTCTGGGGATGAGGCATTCTTCCTTCGGACAGCCGAGGACGCGAAACGCGGCTACATCGAATATCTCGAGAAGCTGGCGAGCGGCCAGGAGACGCTCAGTCCCATCGACACAGGTCTCGCACCCGCGGGGCTGTTGGGAAGCGCTGAACGGAAGGGGTCGCTCGAAACAGTGGCCGCGGCGGCATCATGAAGAGCAAAGAGCTGGTGATTCTGAGCGTGATCCTGGGCTATACCGTTCACGAACTTCATGCGCCTGTCGAGCGCGCCCTCTATCCATTCCGCACGCCCTCTGTCGATAACTTTCAGGTCCCGGGCTCCATTGATGGTGGTCACTCTACGTACGGCACTACTCGAACCGCGCCCGCGTGGGAGATCGCGAACGTGACTACTGCTGCCAGCGTTTCGTCAGCGCTCTCGTTCCCGGCGACGTTTTCGACCTCTACCTAGACTTGGCTCCTGGTCCATTCGTCCCGCTGCTCGGTGCGGCGAGCGTCGATTAACGCAGCCAGATCCTCGACGTGCACCAGCAGTGGTGCTTTTTGGCTGTCCCTGCATCGAAAGGTCGGCACAGGAAGTCTATTAAGGCCGGCGTCTGCATACGCCTTCTCCCGGCTAAGGCCGAAGTATTCGAGCGCTACCGCCTCAAGCGGCGCAGTCGGTCCGTTGAAGCGCTTTATCAGCGCTTGAAGAGTTGTTGAATCCTGTCTGGCGAATTCCGCCGCAACGACAAGCGAGTTGAAAAAGGGATTCGAGTGCAGCGCACGTGTGGCGCGCCTTATCGCCGCGACATCGACATCGACTTTCACGCGGAAAATCTAGCCGCGCGGGTGTATCAACGCCATCAAACCGAAGTTGGAGTCACATCAACTCTCGGTTGAAAAAATCTCTCGCCCGGTGTGCCGGCGGTGTGACGGCGAGCCAAATTCCATTGCGAATCAAAATTCTCGTACCAGTCCATCATCGGGGCGACACAAATCCGGTGCGATGCTAGAGTCACCTGGCGAGTTTATATGAGCAACCGGCCCGTCATCGGCGAGCGGCTGAAGGCGTTCCAGGCGCGGGAAGTGGAGCGCATCCTCGGCGCTTGCACGAAGTGCGGGAAGTGCTACGAAGTCTGCCCTATGGCGCGGTACTCGGCAGCGCCGTCCACAGATTCAAAATCCACCGTGGCCGGCGTGCTGGCGGTACTGCGCGGCGAGCCGGGCTCAGCGGAAGCGCTGGGTTGGATCGGCGTTTGCACCCGCAGCGGCGTCTGCGTTCCCGCTTGCCCGGAGAGCGTCGATCCCAAGATGATGATGCGCCTTGCGCGCATGACGGCGCTCGGCGGACGCGAAACGCCGAAGCAGATCGACGTGAAGGAAGATCGCGACTACTTCGATCGCATCCGCGCCTTTGCGAAGCTGCAATTGACCGACGAAGAGCTCAAGGACTGGACATGAGCGAACCCGTGACGTTCTGGTATGGCTGCAACGTGCTTCGCCACGGCGACATCATCCACGCCTGCCTCGACATTCTTCGTTCGATCGGCTACGAGGCATCGCCGGTCGGCGGACCGGATTACTGCTGCGGCACCGTGAAGGACGCGAACCAGACCACGGCGGGAGGCATGGCGACGCGCACGGTCGGGAAACTCAACGACCGCGCTGCCCGCGTCGTCGCCTGGTGCCCGTCGTGCCATTCGCACATGCACGACTTCATGGAGAAGGGCAACGACCGGCACTTCGACATGACCTATCTCGTCGACCTGCTGCACGCCAACCGGCAGAAGCTGGCGCCCCTTCTCGTGCACAAGGTGCCGATCCGCGTAATGCTCCACAGGCATATCGGTTTCAACGACCTCGTGCCCGTGAACCGGATGGTGCCGGAGCTCATCGCGATGATTCCCGGTGTGCAGGTCGTCGACGGCGGGTATACGGCGCCGGGCTACATGTGCGCATCGTTCGCGGGGCTGCCCAAGGCGCTGGAAGACATTCATGCGAATACGCTGCGCGCGGCCAAGGCGTGCGGCGCCGAGGCGGTGGTGACCACATTCCACCAGTGCTACCGCGAGATCGTGGGGCTCGATGCCGCGCGGGCGATCGACGTCTACAACTACATCCACCTCATCGCGCGCTCGATGGGCTTGCCTTATGAGGACGATTACAAGGCGTGGAAGCGCGCGGGCGACGGCGCGACGCAGATGATCGGCGCCGAGCGCATCGCCAAGGTGGGCGTGCAGTTCTACGAGCGGGCGATACTGCCCGAGCGGAAGAAGCGTCCAAGCCTTCGCTAATTACGTACTTGAAAATCATTAGCCGGCCTCCCACCGCCTTTTGAGGGGCGGTGGGGTAAAAGTGACTTTGCCAAGTTGCTTTAACCCCTAAGAGGAGGCCGAGTGAAAAAGTATAGCGGTATCGATCTACATTCGAACAACAGTCTGGTGTCGATCAGCGATGAAGCCGACCGCGTGCTGTACGCGAAGCGGCTACCGAACGAGCTAAGCAAGGTGCTCGAAGCGCTCGCGCCGCACCGCGAAGAGCTCGAGGGTGTGGTGGTCGAATCGACCTACAACTGGTACTGGCTGGTCGACGGGCTGCAGGCCGCTGGGTACAAGGTTCACCTGGCGAACGTTGCGGCAATGAAGCGGTATAGTGGCCTGAAGCGCAGCGACGACAAGGCCGATGCCGTGCATCTGGCGCAGCTGCTGCGGCTGGGCATCTTGCCAACCGGTTACATCTACCCCCGTGAGCAGCGCGCACTGCGGGATCTAGCGCGCCGGCGCATGCAACTGGTACGGCAGCGTTCGATGCATGTGCTTGCCGTAGAGAACGTGCAGGCTCGGGAGACCGGATCTCGCATGACGGGCAGCCAGATCAAACGACTTGATCTACGCTCGGTGAGCGCTCTTGGTTACCAAGCCGATGTCGCCAGGAACATTGGTTCGAACGTGGCCGTGATCGGTACACTGAACGAGCAGATTGCTCAGCTTGAGAAGTATCTGCTTGAGCGTGTGCAGCTCAGCGACGCGTACGACGTGCTGACCAGCGCGCCAGGCATTGGCAAGGTCCTGGCGACAGTGATCATGCTCGAGACCGGCGCGATCGAGCGCTTTGCCGCGGTGGGCAACTACGCCTCATATGCCTGCTGCGTGGACAGCGTGCGGACGTCCAACGACAAGAAGAAAGGCGTTGGCAACAAGCGCAACGGCAACCAGTACCTCGCCTGGGCGTTCATCGAGGCGGCAAACATGGCTCGGCGCTGGTGTCCTGAAGCGAAACGCTTTCATGAGCGCAAGCGCGCAAGCACCAATGCGATCGTGGCCACCAAGGCGCTCGCGCACAAACTCGCCCGCGCCTGCTACCACATGCTGAAGACCGCAGAGCGCTTCGACACGCAGCGCTGCTTCGGCTAAGAACGGCGGCCGCGGTGAGCTTGCATTCTGTACTGGCTGACAACCGCATACTTGAATAAGACACCGCGCTCGCCACTGAGACTTACCGAATGCGCATCGCCCACCTCGTGACCCAATTCCGTATTGGCGCCGATCGGCAGCCATGTGCTTGTGCAAACTGCATGGACACGACGTGGTACCGACGTTCTTCTGGGGCGGCATCAGCCGTCAAGGCGCTCGTCAAAGCATCGACGTATGCGCTTGATCCACATGGGTGGTTGGCGCGATTCGCATCGCAGCCATTGAAATGAAGAACCGGGCGCGCTTGCCCGCGGTGAGTCAGTTCACTATCGTGACTGCACGAGCCCGCCGCTCGCCCTATTGCTTACGGCCGGCTAATGGGTGGTACGGAATTACCGTCCGCGCAGCGCGAGCCAAATGCCGCCGCCGACCAGGAAGCAGCCGCTAAGTCGCGAGACGAGTCTGATTCTTTTCTTCGTGAGGAACGCGCCGGCGCGTCCGGTCACCACGGCATAGGAACCATCGGAGATCGCCGCGACGCCCATGGCGGTGACGCCTAGCAGCACGATCTGCGCCACGTAGTTGCCCTTCGGGTCGATGAATTGCGGGATGAACGCGCCGAACCAGAAGAGCGCCTTCGGATTCGCCATCAGCACGAGGAAACCCTGCAGGCAGAAGCCGCCGCGCGGGATGGCCGCGGCCTTCGCATCGGCGAGCGCCTCCGGCGAGCGCAGCAGCTTGCAGCCGAGATATACGAGGTAGACGGCGCCGGCCACGCGCAGCCAGTCGAAAAGCCAGCTCATCGCCGCAATGATCGAGCTCAAGCCCACGACCAGGATGGCCATCATCAGGCCGAGACCGAGCTGCGTGCCTGCGACATTGAGGAGTCCGGCGCGCGTGCCGTGCGCGAGGCTCGTGCCGACGATCACCGTCACGGTCGGACCGGGGATCAACGTGATCACCGCGCAGGCCAGGACGTAGGTGAGGTAAATCTCCCAGGTCATCGGTATTGTCCCGTCGCCTGCGCGCGGGCCTTGATGAGCCCGAAAAGGCTCTCGGTGTATGGAGCCTTCACGCCCGCCTTGCGCGCGATCTCGAGCGTACCGGCGAGGAGGCCATCCACCTCGAGCGACTTGCCGGCTTCCAGGTCCTGCAGCATCGAGGTCTTGAACTTGCCGAGCGCTCGCGCCATGTCGATGCGCGCTTCCGGATCGATGCTGGCGTCGACGCCGACGGCGCGCCCGATGGCGAGCACCTCCCGCATGATGCTCACCATGAAATCCTTTACGCTGCGATCCTGGATCAGCCGATCGGCGGTCGAGACGGTGAGCGCCGAGACCGGATTGAAGCTCACATTGCCCAAGAGCTTCACCCAGAACTCCTTCTCGATCGCCTCGGTGACGATCACGTCGAAGCCCGCTTCCTTCAACGCATCGGCGATCCGCGTCGTGCGGGCGGTGTTGCTTCCGCCGGGCTCGCCGACGATGAGCTTGCTTCCCATGTTGTGGCTGATGAGCCCGGGCTCGGGCGTGGAGGCGGCGAGGTGGATCACGCAGCCGACGATGCGCCCGGTCGGCATGGCGCGTGCAAGTTTGCCGCCCGGGTCGAGGCTCTCCAGCCGCTCCTTGCCGTCATGGAATTTCAGGCGGTCGAAGAACCACCAGGGCACCCCGTTCATCGCCGTGACGATGCTCGTCTCGGCACCGAGGAGCGGTCCGATATTTGCGGCGACGTCCGTAAGGCTTTGGGCCTTCACCGTGACTAATACGTAATCCTGCGGCCCGAGCCGGTGCGGATCGCTTTCGGCCTTGACGGGGAAGCGCTCCGCGCCGCCGCCGCTGCGTACGCCGAGGCCCGATTTGCGGATGGCGTCGAGGTGTGCGCCCCGGGCGACGACGCAGACGTCGTGCCCGGAACGCGCGAGCCAGCCGGCCATCAAACCACCGACGGCCCCGGCGCCGTAGATGCAGATTTTCACGGTGTTATTCTAGGGAAAACGAGGAGCACGCCATGTTCGCGTTCATGAAGAAGATGACTGAACTGCTTCCGTCGGATAAGACGCTGCCCGGGCGCGGCGCCGCGATGGAAGTGCCGGAGAAGCATTTCGTCAACGGCCATCCGATCAAGCCGCCGTTTCCCGCCGGCATGCAGCAGGCGGTGTTCGGCATGGGCTGCTTCTGGGGCGCCGAGCGACTCTTCTGGCAGACGAAGGGTGTCTACTCGACGGCCGTCGGCTACGCCGGCGGGCAGACGAAGAACCCGACGTATGAAGAAGTCTGCAGCGGCTTCACCAACCATGCGGAGGTGGTGCTCGTCGTCTTCGATCCGAAGGTGATCAGCTACGACGAGCTGCTGAAAGTTTTCTGGGAAGGCCACGACCCGACGCAGGGCATGCGCCAGGGCAACGACCGCGGCACGCAATATCGCTCCACCCTCTACGCGTACGGCAACGAGCAGCTCAAGGCTGCGCAGAAGTCGAAGGAGATGTTCCAGCCGGCGCTCACGAAGAAAGGCTATGGGGCCATCACGACCGAGATCCGTTCTGCGCCGGAGTTCTACTACGCCGAGGACTATCACCAGCAGTATCTCGGCAAGAACCCGGGCGGCTACTGCGGGCTCGGCGGCACGGGCGT
>DASQGW010000149.1:0-1994 GCA_035632415.1 Burkholderiales bacterium
AAGAAGACCCGCTGGCGCGCGTAGCTGCCGCGTGCCGCATTACGACCTATGGCGCGCAAGGCGACCGGACAATCAAGGCGTCCGAAAATGCGCGTGCCGCGGTGTCCGCCGAGCGTTCCCGGCCGAAGACTCTCAAACGGCTTGCGGTCCGGGCCGAGCAGGATCCATGTTCGCCGCATCGCGCGAGTCTAGGCGCGGTGCATCGCCAAGGCGCTCCGGTTCTTGCGCCTACTGCGAGCGGATGCCCTTCTCGCGGATCACCTTGCTCCAGCGCGCGTTCTCCTCGCGCACGAACGCGGCGAATTGCTCCGGCGTGCTGCCCACGCCATCGGCGCCGAGGCCGGCGAGGCGCTCGCGCACCTCAGGCATCCGCAGCACCTTCGCCACCTCGGCCTGCAGCCGCGCGACGATCTCGTGCGGCGTGCCGGCGACGGCGAAGAGTCCCTGCCAGCCGACCACCTCGTAGCCCGGCACGCCGGATTCCGCCATCGTCGGCAGCGAAGGCTCGAGCGGCGAGCGTTGCGGGCTGGTGATCGCGAGCGCGCGGAGCTTGCCCTGCTTAACGAACGGCATGGTGCCGGGCATGTTCTCGATCATGAACGAGATCTGCCCGCCGATGAGATCGTTCAGCGCCGGCGCGCCGCCCTTGTACGGCACGTGCACCGCGTCGAAGCCGGCGGCGGACTTGAAGAGCTCGGCCGAGAGGTGCGGCGTGCTGCCCACGCCGCCAGAGCCGAAGTTGAGCTTGCCGGGATTCGCCTTTGCGTAGGCGACGAATTCCTGCACCGATCTTGCCGGCACCGCCGGATTCACCACGAGCAAGAGCGGCGAGGTCGCGACCAGCGTCACCGGCACGAGATCCTTCTGCGGGTCGTAGGAGAGGTGAGAATAGAGATACGCGCTCGTGATGAGCGACACGTTCGTCATGAGGAACGTGTAGCCGTCGGGCGCCGCCTTCGCCGCGGCCTCCGTGCCTGCGATGCCGCCCGCGCCCGCGCGGTTCTCGATCACCACCGGCTGCCCGAGCCCCGCGCCCAGGTGCTGGCCCACGAGGCGCGCCATGATGTCGTTGATCCCCGCGCCCGCGGCGAACGGCACGAGGAAGCGCACCGGGCGATTCGGCCAGGACTGCGCCGTCACGGCCTGCGGGATGAGCATTGCGAGCAGGATCAGCAGAGTTCGCATCGGGGTCCCCTCTTTCTATCGGCGGCCGAGCGCCTCGAGCGCACGCGCGATCGCCTCGGCGTCCAGGCGATCCTTGGGCCGATCGCCGCTCTTCGTCTTGAGCAGCCCTTCGAGGCTCAGCACGCGCAGCCTTACGCCTTCGACCTCCACCACCTCGATGTACGGACGCAAGGCCTCCCACGGCACGCCCGCCGCAGCCGGCAGTACGTCCACCGTGATCTCGTCGTTGACACGAATCGCGTAGGACTTCTGCGCAGCAAAGACGTCGGGCTCCGCCGCGAGCTCGCGTGCCGCGCCGTCCGGCAGCCGCGAGAGCGCCATGATCCAGCGGCGGCTGTTGTCGACCGAGGGGTCGACCAGGAGATCGATGTCCTCGGTCTGGCGCATCATGCCGTGCGCGGCGAGCGCGTAACCGCCGATGAGCGCGTAGTCGACGCCCGCTTCCTCCAGATAGCGCGCGAGGCGCGTGACGTCGTCCCAGGTGGCCGGGCGCGTGAACTCAGCCACGCCGGCGCTGCGTCTCCACGATGGCCTGCACGTCCCAGCGCTCGCGGTCGCGCGCCATCTCGTCGTGGCTCGCGTACCGGAACACGCCCTTCGGCGCGCAGGTCAGGCGGTTCGCCCAACTGGCGGCCGCGGCGCGCGCTTCGCGAGACGGCGCTCGCCCGAGCGGCGCCTGCGTGCGCCGGCCGACTGTGCGCGCGATGGGCTGCTGGTCCGGAGGCAGGAAGCTCATGGGTGCATTCTAGATGAGGGAAATGTCGATCCGACCCCGTTTTCTACAGTCTAGTATGTCTGGGCATGAAGCT
>DASQGW010000150.1:0-1872 GCA_035632415.1 Burkholderiales bacterium
TGCAGCGCCGCTTCACGCGCGACCGCGTGGAAACGTATTCGGACCTGATCCTGGGCCTACCGGGCGAGACCTACGACTCGTTTGCCAACGGCATCGGCCAGGTGATCGACAACGGCCAGCACAACCGCATCCAGTTCAACAACCTTTCGATCCTGCCGAACGCCGAGATGGGCGATCCCGAGTACCAGAAGAAATACGGCATGGTCACGATCCAGACCAAGATCATCAACATCCACGGCTCGCTCAAGGAAACCGAGGAAGAGGAGATCTCCGAGGTGCAGGACCTGGTCGTCGCCACGGCGTCGATGCCGCGCGAGGACTGGGCGCGCACGCGCGCGCTGTGCTGGATCACCGCGCTACTGCACTTCGATAAGGTGATGCAGATCCCGATCGTCCTGGTGCGCGACCTGTGCGACGTCGGCTACCGCGAGATCTTCGAGGCCTTCATCGGCAGCCGCGCCGACCGTTACCCAGTGCTCGCCGACATCAAGCGCTTTTTCATCGACAAGGCGCGTGACATCCAGGCCGGTGGCGCGGAGTACTGCCACTCGCCCGAGTGGCTCGACATCTTCTGGCCGGCCGACGAGTACGTCCTCATCAAGCTGTGCGTCGAAGGCAAGCTCGACCGCTTCTACGCCGAGGCCGAAAGCCTGCTGGCCGAGCTTACCGAGGCGCATTCGGCCGCAATGCCGCGCGAGCTGCTGCACGAGGCCGTGCGCCTTAACCGCGAGCTCATCAAGCTGCCGTTCCAGCGCGACGACATCGAGGTCGAGACCTCCCACAACATCTGGGAGTTCTATCGCGCCGTGCTGGTCGGCGAGCGCGTGCCGCTCGAGGAGCGCGCCTGCGTGAACCGCATCCGCCGCAGCCAGGCGGTCTACGAGACCTGGACCGACTGGTACCGCGAGGTGATCTGGTACGGCAACAAGAAAGGTGCCTACCTCTACGGCAACGACGCCGCGGAGCGCGAGCTCGCGGGCCACTACTAGGGTGCGCCAGCGGCAATTGGGGCGCTCCGGCGTCGCCGTCTCCGAGATCGGCTTCGGCGCCTGGGGTATCGGCGGCAACAAGGACGGCGCAGTGGCGTACGGCCCAACGGACGAGGCGCAATCGCTGGATGCGCTTTCTGCCGCATTCGACGCCGGCATCAACTTCTTCGATACCGCCGACCTGTACGGCTTCGGCGAGAGCGAGCGCCTGATCGGCAAGGCCTTCACCGGGCGCCGCGACCGCGTGGTCATCGCGAGCAAGGGCGGGATGCTCGACCCCCAGGGCCGCCAGGATTTCACCCCGGCACATCTCGCGACGTCGCTCGAAGAGAGCCTGAAGAGGCTGCGCACCGACTACGTCGATCTCTATCAGCTGCACGGCCCGGGGCTTGATCAGGTCGGCGCGCTCATCGGCCCCATGGACGCGCTACGGCGCGAAGGCAAGGCTCGCGCAATCGGTATTTCGCTCCGAGCGCCGGAAGACGGCAGACGCGCGCTCGACCTGTATCCGTTCGATGCCGTGCAGGTGAACTTCAACCTGCTCGACCAGCGCGCAGTCGACAGCGGCCTGATGGACCTTTGCCGCGAGCGCGGCGCCGGAATCATCGTCCGTACACCGCTCTGCTTCGGTTTCCTCACCGGCGGCTATTCCGCCACGCAGCAGTACGATGCCTCCGACCATCGCAGCCGCTGGAACGTGGAGCAACGGAAAGTCTGGGCGAGCGCCTATGAGCTCTTCTCCGGGATCAAGGGACGCGTCGACACGCCGGCGCAGTTCGCGCTGCGCTTCTGCCTCTCGTTCGACGCGGTGTCGTCGGTGATTCCGGGCATGCTGACGCGCGCGCATGTCGAGGAGAATGCGGCTGCGTCGCAAGGGCCGGCG
>DASQGW010000151.1:0-16947 GCA_035632415.1 Burkholderiales bacterium
CGCCACATGCCGCCGAACCCGCCGCCGGCCGGCTTACCCTCGATGTCGTGCTTCGCCGCCTCGAGTGCGTTCATCGTCGACTCGAGCACCACGCCGAGCCGCTCGATGTTGCTCACCAGGCGGTCGAGGCCGGCGCGGTGCATGCGGTCCATGAGCGAAAGCGACTCGGCCACCGTCTCGGCCAGCCGCCCGACCATTTCGTCGGTCATCGCGTCCTGCGCCGCGCCGTAGGTGCGCGCGAGCGCGACCAGGCGCTCGAGGTCGCCGTTCGCGACGAGCTGCGAGATCGCGGGCAGCGCGGCGCCGACGCCCGAGCGGTTCACCTTGTCGAGGAGGTCCATGCCCTCGGCCACGGTGGCCGAGAGCCGGCTCACCATCTCGTCGGTGAGCGCGTCGCGCGCCGCGGCGACGACGCGCTCGAGCTCCAGAGCCTGGGTTTCTTCCATGGTCGCCTCCTAGAGCAAGCCCCGGGCGGTGGTCCAGTAGAGCTTGTTGTACGCCATCTTGAACCAGTGCACGGCCTTCGTCGGCGGCTTGGGATCGGGCGGCGTCGTGTAGTTGAACTGCGCGTAGGTCGCGCGGTCCTTGCCGACCTCGATGAAGCAGAACACCTTGCCGTCGTGCTCGCGCACGGGCGCGCCGAGCTTGACGATCGCGGCGATGTTCTCGCCGAGCGTCTCGCACTGGTAGTGCACGGTCGAGCCCGCCTTGCTGATCGGGATGTTGGTCGTGTCGCCGATCACGTAGACGTTCTTGCGGCCTTCCATGGTGAGCTGGGTCTTGTGGGTCGGGATGAAGCCGCCGGCGCCGAGCTTGTTCTTCTCGATCACCTCCATCCCCTTGTGCGCCGGGATGGTGATGAGGAGATCGTACTTCGCCTCGGTGCCTTCCTCGCTCTTCACGACCTTGTTCGCCCCGTCGACCTGCTTCATGTTGAACAGCGTCTCGTAGGTAATGCCGAGGCGATCCATTTCGGGCGCCGCCCACTTCGCCACGTTCTCGAGCGTGTGCACGCGGCCGACCGGATAGGTGTAGTGGAGCTGCACCTTGTCGCGGATGCCCCGGTCCTTGAAGTAGTCGTGCAGCATGAAGATGATCTCGAGCGGCGCCATCGGGCATTTGTGCGGCACGCCCACGGCGATCACCACGCGGCCGCCCTGGAATGCCTGCAGCCGCCTGAACATCTTCACCGCCGTCTCTTCGGTGTAGAAAGTCTCCGCGTTCTCGGCGAGCCCCGGGATCATCTCCGGCACCGGCCGTGCGCCGGTGGCGATCACCAGGATGTCGTACGCGACTGTCTTGCCGCTCTTCGTCTTCACGCGGTTCTGGTCGAGCTCGAAGGTCTCGACCGGGTCGACGGCGAACTCGATGCCCGGCTCGAGCAGGCTCGCCTGGTCGCGATAGAGCTCGTCCGGCGTCATGCGGCCGAGCGCGAGATAGAGCAGCCCCGGCTGGTACATGTGCTTGTCGGACGCCGACAGCATGCTCAACTGCACCTTGCCGGCCCGCATCTCCGGCGCGAGCCGCCGCGCCAGGTTGTTGCCGAGGATCGTGCCGCCCATGCCGCCGCCGACGATCAGTATCTTCATTTGGTTTTCCTCAGGGTGATGTGCCATACGCCCGCCTCTTCGCGGGTGCCGAGCAGCTCGTGCCCGACCTTGCGGATCCATTCGGGAATGTCGCTCGCCGAGCCCTTGTCGGTCGAGAGCACCTCGAACTCCTCGCCGACGGTGCCGAACTTCAGGCGCGCGATCAGCTCCATGAGCGGTCCCGGGCAGAAGCTGCCGCGCGCGTCGATGAGGATGCGCTCGGCCATCGCTAGAACGA
Source organism: Burkholderiales bacterium (assembly GCA_035632415.1). Classification (GTDB taxonomy): domain Bacteria; phylum Pseudomonadota; class Gammaproteobacteria; order Burkholderiales; family SG8-39; genus SCGC-AG-212-J23. The sequence continues at coordinate 1,828 of DASQGW010000151.1, forward strand.
CCACACCTGGGCGCCCTCGGCGTCCGAAAGGAATTTGGTGAGCCCGAGAGGCTCCTTCAGCCACGGCTCGAGCTCGGCCGGCTGCACGCCGAGCACGTCCATCGCCATCGAGCAGGGATGGATCTTCGCGTCGCCGAGCTCGGCCGCCTGCTCGAAGAGATGCTTGAAGCCGGGCGCCTTCTTGCCGGCGAGGACTTTGCCGAATGCGCCCTCGGCGGCCGGCGCGACTGCGCCGCGCTTGAAGTGCTCGAGCGCATTCATCGAGAGGAAAACGGTGACGGCGTTGCCGCTGACGGCGCCCACCGAAGCCATCATGGCGGCCATCTGCAGGCGCTCCAGCGTCCCTGAGACCACCACGATGCTGATCCGGCTCGAAGCAGGCACGCGGTTATCTTAGCTCGCCCATCTTGCGCCGAGCCTGCACTCGGCGCGCAACACGCATCAATCTTTTGTTCAGCCCGATAAGCCGGGCGGATTTCGTTGATGCCCGGTCAAAATCAGGAAGACATGCGGCCGACGGCGCAGCTCACGAACGATTTGGCCGCGGCAGCTGCGGCCTTCAGGCCTTCGACCGAGCCCTTCTCGGGGTAGCCGAGTTTCGCCAGCGTCGCATAGGCCTCCGCGCGCACGTCCGTATCCGCGTCGATCACGACCAAGCCTTGCGCGGGATCGACAGTGATGCGCGAGATCCGCGCGTCGGCGGCGAGCGCCTTCTCGATCGAGCGGGCGCACCCGCCGCATTTGACGTTCTCAACCTGCAGTTGCAGTTGCATGGGCTTCTCCCTGGGATTGGCAGAACGGCTGCCGGCGGCAATTGACGGCGTAATAGAGAACCGGGATCACGACCAGCGTGAGCAGCGTCGACACGAAGATGCCGAAGAGCAGGCTGATGGCGAGGCCGTTGAAGATCGGGTCGTCGAGGATGAACAAGGCGCCGAGCATGGCCGCGACCGCTGTGAGCACGATGGGCTTGGCGCGCGTCGCGGCCGCGTCGATCGTCGCCTGCTCGAAGGGCGCTCCCTCGTCGAGGCGCTGGTGGATGAAGTCGACCAGCAGGATGGAGTTGCGCACGATGATGCCGGCGAGCGCGATCATGCCGATCATCGAGGTGGCGGTGAACTGCGCGCCCAGTAGCGCGTGGCCGGGCAGCACGCCGATGATGGTGAGCGGGATCGGCGCCATGATGACGAGCGGCGTCATGTACGAGCGGAACTGGGCCACGACCAGCAGGTAGATGAGGACGAGGCCCACCGCGTAGGCGATGCCCATGTCGCGGAACGTCTCGTAGGTGATCTGCCACTCGCCGTCCCACTTGAGGCCGAACGAGCGGTAGCGGTCCTGCGGCGCCGAGATGAAATGCTCGCTGAGCGGCAGCCCGCCCGGCGTGGCGAGCGCCTTGATCGCGGGACGCATGGCGAACATGCCGTAGAGCGGCGAGTCGGGATGATGGCCGCCGCCCGCCACGTCGCCCACCACGTACACGACCGGCTGCAGGTCCTTGCGGTAGATCACCGGCTCGGCGGCGAGGCGCACCGGCTGCACGAGCTCGGCGAGGGCTACCTCGTAGGTCTCGCCCTTCTCGTTCGTGCCGCGCAGCTTGAGCTTCAAGGCGTCGTCGAGCCGGCCCATCTTTTCGGGCGCAAGCCCCATGCGCACCGGGACCGCGTACTTGCTCTGCCCATCGTGGAGCGGCGTGATGTCTTCGCCGCCGAGCGCGAGCCGCGCGGTCCGCGCGACCTCCGACACCGCGATGCCATAGAGCGCCGCCTTTGCTGCATCGACGCGCAGCACATAGCGCTCCGCTTCGTCGAGCGTGCTGTCGTCGATGGCGACGACGTCCGGCGTCGCCTCGAACACGCGGCGCACCGAGCGCGCGAGCGCCATCTGCGCGCGGTAGTCGGGGCCGTAGATCTCGGCCACGATCGGCGAGAGCACCGGCGGTCCGGGCGGCACTTCGACCACCTTGATGTCGGCGCCATGGCGGCGGCCGATGGCGGCAAGCCGCGGCGCGACCTCCTGCGCGATGTCGTGGCTCTTGCGCTGGCGCTTGTGCTTGTCGACGAGGTTCACCTGGAGGTCGCCGACCTCGCCGCCCGAGCGCAGGTAGTACTGGCGCACGAGGCCGTTGAAGTTGATCGGCGAGGCAAGACCGGCGTAGGCCTGCACGTGCTCGACCTCCGGGATCTTCGCCACCTCGGCCGTCAGCTCGCGCAGGGTGGCGGCGGTCGCCTCGACTGCGGTGCCGGTGGGCATGTCGACGACGACCTGGAATTCGCTCTTGTTGTCGAACGGCAGCATCTTCAGCACGACGAGCTTGAGCGGCACGAGCGCCATCGACACGACGATCGCCGCGAGCACGCCCGCGGCGAGCCAGTGGCGCTTGCGGCTTTCGCGGAGAAAAGGCGTCATTACGCGCGAGAAGAAGCGGTGCAGCGCGCCCGCTACCTTGTCGGCGCTCGCCTGCGGGACAGGGTGGCGATGCAGCAGCCGCAGCGCGAGCCACGGCGTGACGACGAAGGCGATGCCGAGCGAGAGCAGCATGCCCATCGAGGAATTGATCGGGATCGGCGCCATGTAGGGACCCATGAGGCCGGTGACGAAGGCCATCGGCAGGAGCGCCGCGATCACGGTCAGGGTGGCGAGGATGGTCGGCCCGCCGACTTCGTCCACCGCGACGGGGATGGAATCCACCGCCGGCGAAGAGTCGAGGCCGGCATGGCGATGGATGTTCTCGACCACCACGATGGCGTCGTCGACGAGTATCCCGATCGAGAAGATGAGCGCGAAGAGCGACACGCGGTTCAGGGTGAAGCCCCACGCCCAGGACGCGAAGAGCGTGGTGGCGAGTGTGAGGACGACCGCCGCGCCGACGACAATGGCTTCGCGCCGGCCGAGGGTCAGCCAGACGAGCGCCACGACCGAGAGCGTGGCGAAGATCAGCTTCTGGATGAGCTTGTTCGCCTTGTCGCGCGCCGTGTCGCCGTAGTTGCGGGTCACCACGACACGCGTGTCGTCGGGGATCAGGCTGCCTTGCAACTGCGTGACTCGCGCGAGGAGCGCGTCGGCCACCGTCGAAGCGTTCTCGCCCGCTTTCTTGGAGATCCACAGCGTCACGGCCGGATATTCGCCTTCGCGGTCGGCGTGCCAGACGTAGCGGGTCGGCACGTCGGCGCCGGCGCGCACGTCGGCGACGTCGGCGAGGAACACGGGCCGGCGCTCGTGCACGCCGACGACGAGCCGCCCGACGTCGGCCGCCTCGTTGAAGAACTCGCCGGTGCGCACGCTGAGCGTGCGGTTCGCGGCGAGCAGGTCGCCCGAAGGCGAAGAAGCATTGGCGGCGCGCAGCGAGCGCTCGATGTCGGTGGCGGTGATGCGATGCGCCGCCATGCGCTCCGGGTCGAGCGTGACGCGCACCACCTCGTCGGGCCCGCCGAGGGTCTGCACTTCGCGCGTGCCGGGCACGCGCTTCAGCTCGATTTCGAGCGCATGCGCCACCTTCTGCAGCGCCGCCGCCGTCGTGTCGGGACGCGTGCCATGCAGCGTCAGGGTGACGATCGGCACGTCATCGATGCCTTTCGGCTTGACGATCGGCTCGCCCACGCCAAGATACGCCGGCAGCCAGTCGCGGTTGGCGAGCAGCGCATCGTGCAGGCGCACGAGCGAGGCGATGCGGTCCTCGCCGACCTTGAACTGCACGGTGAGCACCGCGAGCCCGGGCCGCGTCACCGAGAAGACGTGCTCGATGCCCTGGATCTGCGACACGACCTGCTCGGCCGGCACGGTCACCAGGTTGTGCACATCATCGCTCGACGCCCCGGGGAACGGAATCAGCACGTTCGCCATCGTCACGTTGATCTGCGGCTCTTCCTCCTTCGGAGTGACGGCGAGCGCGAAGAGGCCGGCGAGCAGGCCGACGATGGCGAGGAGCGGCGTCAACTGCGACGTGAGGAAGGCGCGCGCGATGCGCCCCGAGACGCCAAGCGTGCCGAGCGTATGCGATTGGGTTGCCCAGGTGCTCACGGGAGCTTCACGCGCTCGCCGGCGTCGAGGCCGGCGAGCACCTCGACCGTGCCGGCGCCTTCGCTCTCGCCGACGCGGATCTGCCGCAGGCGCGCTGCGCCGTCGCTGCCGACCACGTACGCGCCGGTGACTTCGCCGCGGCGTACCACCGCGGCCGCCGGCATGACGAGCCGCTCGGTCCTGCCGATCGGCAGCAGCACCTTCGCCGCCGTCCCGGGGACGACGCCCGCCGGCAGCGACGCGGGCAGGTCGGCGCGCACCTGGGTCGAAAGGAGCCGTGCGTCGGCCGACGGCAGCACGGTGACGCGGATCGCCTTGACGGTGGCTTCCCGGCCGGAAAACGCGACCTCGGCCCCGCTCGCCTGCGAGAGCTTCGACAGCGCGAACTGAGGCACGCTCGCCACGGCACGGAGCTCCGTGGGGTCGTGCAGCTCGAGGAGCGGCTTGCCCGGGGTGGCGAGCTCGCCGAGCTCGGCGAGCCGGCGCGTGACGACGCCGTCGAGCGGCGAGCGCAGCTCGGCGAAGCTGCGCGCGGTAGCCGCCTGCTCGGCGCCCGCGCGCGCCACGCGCAGCTCCGCCCGCGCGGTGGCGAGGTCGGCTTCGGCCTTGTCGAAGGCGGCGCGCGAGACGAACTTCTGCTCGACGAGCTTCGCCGTGCGCTCGTAGCTGAGCCTCGCCTGCGCGAGCTGCGCCTCGGCTTGCGCCACCCGCGCCGCGCCGGCGGCCACCTGCGAGTCCGTCTCCCGCGGATCGATGCGGGCGAGAAGGTCGCCACGCTTCACCCGATCGCCCGCGTCGACATAGAAGCGGGTCACGTTGCCGGCGATCTGCGCCGAGACGGTCGCCGAGCGCACGGCCTCGATCACCGCGTCGGCGGCATAGACCTCCGGCACTTCGCGCAGCTCCACCGCCGCCGTCCTCAGGCTGCGATCGGCGGGCGCCGAGCGCCCTGCCGACGCGCTCTGCGGCGGCTTCGCCTCGTGCAAGCTCACGAAGAGCGCGCCGACGGCGAGCACGCCGAGGCCGATCGCTGCAAGGAGGATGGTTCGGGGCTTCACGCTTGCACCGGGTCCCGGATCCAGCGCGTGAGCGTGCGAACGTCCATCACCCCGGCCGCGCGCTTGATCTCGCGCCCGCCCTGGAAGAGCACGAGCGTCGGGATCGCGCGCACGCCGAAGCGGCGCGCAATCGCGGGCGCCGCCTCGGTATCGACCTTGACGAAGCGCGCCTGCGCCTGCATCTCGCGTGCCGCCGCCTCGAAGAGGGGCGCCATCGCGCGGCACGGGCCGCACCACGACGCCCAGAAGTCCACCACCACGGGCAGCTCGGTGCCGTTCACGACCGGGTCGAAGCTCGCCTCGGTGAGCGCGACCGGCTCGCCGGCGAGCAGCGGCTCATGGCACTGGCCGCACTTCGGGCCCTCGCCGAGGCGTTCTGCCGGAACGCGGTTCAAGGTCAGGCAGCCCGGGCAGGCGACTTGGACCGTGCTCATGCGCGGGCTCCTTCGGCCGGGCACGCCCCCAGGCGCTTCAGGATCGAGGCGAGCGGGCAGATGCCGGTGAAGCCGCTCTGGAAGAGGTTCAGGCCGACGAACGCGGTGAACCAGAGGAAATTGAGGTTGACGTACACCGCCAGCGCGAGCGACGCGAGGATGAACGCGCCGGCGAAGATGCGGATCAGTCTTTCGATGGTCATGTGCGCTTCCTTCATGGGTGTGGAGACTTGAGACGAAGGCTACGCACTGCCCTGCCCTGGGTCTGTGACCTGGGTTCCACAGGGATTGTCCGACCCCGGGCACGGGGGCCGTTGATCGCCGTCAAAGCACTAAACTGGCGCGGTGCGCGATCTCCTGCTCCAGCGCTTCCCGCTCTTCGCCGAGCTGCCCAAGGCGCGCCTCGAGGAGCTGCTCGCCGAGAGCGAGCTCCTGCATGCGCCGAAGGGAGCCGTGCTCTTCGAGCCGGGACAACCCTGCCGCGGGTTCCCGCTCGTGCTCGAAGGGAGCGTGCGCGTGGCGAAGAGCTCCCCGGGCGGCCGCGAGCTCGTGCTCTATCGCGTCGAACCCGGCCAGAGCTGCCTCCTCTCGGGCGGGTGCCTCCTCGGTCATTCCGACTATTCGGCTCGTGGCGTCGCCGAGGAGGACGTGACGCTCCTCAGCCTCCCGCCGGCGCTCTTCCAGTCGCTGATGGTCGAGTTCGAGCCGTTCCGCAAGCTCGTCTTCTCGATGTACGGCGAGCGGCTCGCCGAGGTGATGGAGCTGGTCGACGAGGTGGCGTTCCGCCGGCTCGATCAGCGCCTCGCGCAGCTCCTCATCCGCCGCGGGCCGGTCATCGAGGCGACGCACCAGAAGCTCGCCGACGAGCTCGGCAGCGTGCGCGAGATCGTGAGCCGGCTCCTGCGCAGCTTCGAGGGGCGCGGCTGGGTGCGGCTCGAGCGCGAGCGCATCACGCTCGTCGCGCCGAAGCCGCTCGCCGCGCTCGCGGCGGGCGAGCCCGCTTCCTTATAATCGCCGACCGATGGTGAACCTCGAGGCAAAGCAGGCATACGAGTTCCTGCAGGCGAACCCCGACGCCCTGCTCATCGACGTGCGCAGCGAGATGGAATTCCTCTTCGTCGGCCACCCGGTGGGCGCGCTGCACGTGTCGTGGAACGACGGCCCCGACTGGGAGGTCAATCCGCATTTCGCCGGCCAGGTGAAGAAGCTCGCCGGGACAGACCACGCCAAGCGGCCGATTGTCCTCATCTGCCGCAGCGGCAACCGTTCCCGGGACGCGGGCGCGGAGCTCGAGCGCCACGGCTTCACCCGCGTCTACCACATCGAGCACGGCTTCGAGGGCGAGCTGAACGCGAAGCATCAGCGCAACAGCACTACGGGCTGGCGCCATGAAGGGCTGCCCTGGGAGCAGTGCTGATCTATCGATAAGCAGATTTTATCTTTGCGGCGCCGCGCGCTTGCACTACGATCCGCCGTGGGCACGAGGAGGGAAGGGAAATGAACACCGTACGAAGAGTGCTGCTGCAGGGCGCGGGGGTGCTGGCGGCCGGATTGCTCGCACCGATCGCCGCGCTCGCGGCGACCTGGAACAAGGAAGCCTTCGGCGCGAAGAGCGCACCCGATGCGCTGAAGAGCATCGGCGCCACCCACGCGGCGCCCAGCGGCGACGTGGTGATCGAAGCCCCCGAGATCGCGGAGAACGGCGCGGTCGTGCCGATCGAAGTGACGAGCAACGTGCCGGGCACGCGCTCGATCGCCGTGGTGGTGGAGAAGAATCCCTTCCCGCTCGCCGCCAAGTTCGATTTCCTCGAGGGCGCGCTGCCCTACGTCAAGGTCAACCTGAAGATGGGCGAGACCTCCGACGTGCGCGTCGTCGCCGAGGCCGCCGACGGCAAGCGCTACACGGCGAGCAAGAATATCAAGGTCACCATCGGCGGCTGCGGCGGCTGAGCGAGGAGAGAACGACATGCCAGGACCCATGAAGATGCGCGCGAGCCTCGGCCAGGGCTTCACCGAGGTGCGCGTGCTGATGACGCACCCGATGGAAACCGGACAGCGCAAGGATCCGCAGGGCAAGCTCGTGCCTGCGCATTTCATCCAGAACGTCACGGTCAAGGTGAACGGCAGACCGGTGCTCGAGGCGCAGACGAGCCAGGCGGTCTCCCGCAATCCCGTCTTCTCGTTCCGCCTGAAGGGCGGCGCGAAGGGGGACAAGATCGAAGTGAGCTGGCTCGACACCCAGGGCGAGACGAACAAGACCGAGACCGCGGTCGCCTAGACCGCCGCCCGCAGCCGAAGGAGGAGGAGGATGCGCGCAGTCTTATGCGGTGCAGCGCTTGCGCTGACCATCGCGCCGGCGATGGCGCAGAAATCGCCGTACGCCGATTACCAGAGGATGGCGGCCGAGAACGCCCCGGTGGAGCTCTACGAGCTCGCCGGCGAAGAGGCGTGGGCGAAGAAACAGGGGCCGAAGAACGTGTCGCTTGAGCGCTGCGACCTCGGCCAGGGGCCGGGTGTGCTGAAGGGCGCTTATGCGGGCCTGCCGCGCTACTTCGCGGACGCCGACCGCGTGATGGACCTGGAGACGCGCCTGCTTTACTGCATGATGACGTTGCAGGGACGCGCCCGCGAGGAGGCCACCAAGCGAGTGTTCGGCAATGCCGACCACGCCTCGGAGATGGAGGTGCTGTCGGCCTACATCGCGCGCCAGTCGAACGGCATGCCGATCGCGCCGGGCACTTCGCATCCGAAGGAGAAGGCGGCGTACGCCCTCGGCCAGAAGCTCTACTTCCATCGCGCCGGGCCGTGGGATTTCTCCTGCGCGTCCTGCCACGGCGAGGAAGGCAAGCGCATCCGGATGTCCGAGCTGCCGGTGCTCTACAAGCCGCAATATGCCGGGCCGCTGATGGCCACCTGGCCCGCGTACCGCGTCTCGACCAGCGCATTCGTCACCCTGCAGTGGCGCATCAACGACTGCTACCGGCAGATGCGCATGCCGGAGCCGGCCTACGCCTCCGACGCCACGGTGGCGCTGATCGATTTCATCACCGTCACCGCGCAGGGCACGCCCTACCGCGGTCCGTCCATCAAGCGCTGAAGGGGCAATCGAATGAGAATCCGACGAGCGCTCGTTCTTTCCTTCACTGCGGGGCTTGCGGCCTGCGCGACCCCGGCCACGGCGCCGATTGGCGAGCGCCCGCCCGCGCCCTCGCCGCGGGACCTGGACGAGATCACCGCGGTGCTGAAGCGCGACTTCCACGAGCGCGGCCAGGCGAAGATGGACCGCATCCAGCTCGACGAAGTGCAGCGCGCCTGCAACCTGAACGCCGATCATCCGCCCGCCGACGCGGCCCGCGCGCTCGAGCAGGCGGAGCTGAAGAAGATCCCCTTCCCCGCCGGCAGCCTGATCGGCGACTGGAAGAAGGGCGAGAAGCTCGCGCAGAGCGGGCGCGGCGCCATGTGGAGCGACAAGCCGGGCGTGCAGCAGGGCGCGAGCTGCTACAACTGCCACCAGATCTCTCCCAAGGAGACGGCGTTCGGCACCATCGGGCCGAGCCTCGCCGGCTTCGGCAAGACGCGCGGCAACGGCGCGGAGATGCAGCGCTACGTCTACGGCAAGATCTACGACGCCAAGGCCTATAACCTCTGCTCGCAGATGCCGCGCCTGGGCTCCTCGGGCTCGCTGAACGACGAGCAGATCCGGGATCTCGTCGGGCTGCTGCTCGATCCCGCCTCGCCGGTCAACCAGTAGCGCTACATGTAGGCGCCGCGGAAGACGAGGAAGTACTGCCGCGGCAGGAAGCCGTGCTCGGCGACGAGCACATAGCCCGCCTTCTTCATCTCCGCTTTCACCTGCTCGGGCGCGACGCGCGCCGCGCGCGGCGGGCCTTCGGGCGAGTCGAGCCGGAAATCGACGATGGCGACTCGAGCCCCGGGCTTCAGCGACTTGCGCAAGCCGCGGAAATACGACGCGCGCTCGTCGATGTGGTGATACACGTCGACCAGGAGCGCCATATCGACCTTGGCCGGCAGTCGGGGGCTTGCGGCCGCGCCGGTCACGGCGATCATGTTGGCGAGGTCCTCGCGCTTCGCGCGCTCGGCCAGGTGCTTCACCATGTCGGGCTCGATATCCACCGCGTACACGCGCCCATCCTTCAGCATGTTGGCGAGGCGAACCGCGAAGTAGCCGGTGCCGGCGCCGATGTCGGCGACCACGGCACCTTTCTTCAGGCCAAGCGCCTGGATCACCTCGTGGGGCTTCTGCCAGGCATCGCGCTCCGGATCGTCGAAATAGTGCGACCACTTCTCCGCGTCGTGGAAGCTGTGCTGGTGAGTCGGCGGCGATTGCGCCAGCGCCGAGGCGGCGGCGAGGACTGCGAACAAAGCGGATGCGCGCATCAGGCGTCGAATATACCCAACAAAATGCCTCAGCCGGGATCGCGCTTCGGGCAACCCACGGGCCGCTCGCCGGGCGCGAGGGGACAGCGGTTCACTTCCTCGGCGCTGCGCTGGAGGAAGCAGGTGAGCGCGCTCGAGGTGGCGCCGAGCGCCCAGAAGAGGAAGAAGACGAAGGTGTACGCGGCGAGCCGCCCGACGTCGAACTCCTGCGGGTCCACCACGTTGAAGAGCAGGAGCTCGGCCGCGCCCGCGGCGAGGAACGACGGCCAGAGGATCAGCATGGCTCGTTTCATGAGGTCTCCCTTGCGATGCGCCAGGTGCCGCGCGGATCTTCGATCACCACGCGCCAATGGCCGCGCGGCAGGCTGGCGAGCCCGGCTTCATACACGCCCGGGGTCACAGGCACGAGGCGCAGGCGCAGGTCGTAGCCCGCACGCGTCGCGTGCGCGAGGTGGACGAACAACACCTCGGGCGCCGCGCCTTTCAGCTCGATGCGGATCTTGTCCCGCATGAGGGCGACCGACGCCGAGAGGCCGAGCGCGCGCGCAGCGTCCTCGCGCGCAAGGCGCTTGTTGATGGCGAGGCCCCGCTTGTAATAGTCCTCGGCGACGAGGCCGTCGGCGGTGGTGACGGCAAGCCACATCGTGACCGCCCCGGCGACGATCACGGTCGCAGGACCGGAGATGAGGAGCCACGGCCAGAGCTGGCGGTACCAGGGCGCGCTCATTGCACGACGAACACCGAGCGCTCGCGCACTTCGATGCCCTCCCTGCCCAAGCTGCGCAGACGGAATTCAATCGGGTAAGAGCCGGGCTTCGCCCCATCCGCCGGCAGCCGGACCTTCGCGAGCACCATGCTGCTCGTCGCGGCGCCGACGCCGAGGGTCGGCTCGCCCCAGAGCTGCAGCCCGGGCAGGCCGGAGACGCTGAGCTCCAGGGCGCGCGCCTGCTCCGCCGTGTTCATGACCTGCAGGCGGTAGACGTTCTCGATCAGGCCGCCTTCCACTTCCCGCGCGATCGCGGCGCGATCGCGGATCACGTCGAGCTTGAGCGGCACGCGCAGATAGAGGCTCACCCCCATGGCCGCGGCGATGGCGAGGAGGATGGCGCTGTAGATGAGCACGCGCGGCCGCAGGAGGTCCGTCTTGCGCCCCTCCAGCGCATGCGTGGTCGAGTAGCGGATGAGGCCGCGCGGGCGCTTCACCTTGTCCATCACCTGGTTGCAGCCATCGATGCACGCCGCGCAGCCGATGCATTCGTATTGCAGGCCGTTGCGGATGTCGATGCCGGTGGGACAGGCCTGCACGCAGATGCCGCAATCGACGCAATCGCCCTTGGCTTCCCCCTTGCCGCGCGGCTCGCCTCGCTTCGCGTCGTAGGTGATGATCAGCGTGTCCTTGTCGAACATCGCGCTCTGGAAGCGCGCGTACGGGCACATGTACTTGCACACCTGCTCGCGCATCCAGCCGGCATTGCCGTAGGTGGCAAAGCCGTAGAAGGCGATCCAGAAGGTCTCCCATGGCCCTGTCGAGAGATCGAGCATCTCCGACCACAGCTCGCGGATCGGCGTCACGTAGCCGACGAAGGTGAAGCCGGTCCAGGCCGCGAACGCGATCCAGGCCGCGTGCTTCGCCGCCTTGCGGGGAAACTTCTTCGACGGCGGCATGGCGTCGAGGCGTATGCGCGCGTTGCGATCGCCCTCGATCACGCGCTCGATCCACATGAAGATCTCGGTGTACACGGTCTGCGGGCAGGCGTAGCCGCACCACACGCGCCCGGCGACGGCGGTGAAGAGGAAAAGGCTCAGCGCGGCGAGGATGAGGAGCGCGGTGAGGTAGACGACGTCCTGCGGCCAGAAGACGAGCCCGAAGAGGTAGAACTTGCGGTGCACGATGTCGAAGAGCACCGCCTGGCGGTCGTTCCAGGTGAGCCAGGGAAAGCCGTAGTAGACGAGCTGCGTCGCCCAGACCGCCGCCCAGCGCAGCCAGGCGTACACGCCGCTCACCGCGCGCGGATAGATCTGCGCCTGCACTTCATAGAGGCTCGCGTGCTGCGGCGCGTTCATGCCTGCGCCTACTTGGAGTGAGGCGTCACCGCTCCGCTGTGCGACAGCGAATAGACGTAGGCCGTGAGGAGGTGGATTTGCGCCGGCGAGAGCTTGTCCTTGTGCGCCGGCATCTGGTCGACGCGGCCGCCAGTGACGGTGCGGATGATCGCGTCTTCCGAGCCGCCGTGCAGCCAGACGGCGTCGGTGAGGTCGGGGGCGCCCATCGCCGGGCTGCCCTTGCCCTCAGGCCCGTGGCAGGCGATGCAGTTCGCGGCGAACACATCCTTGCCGCGCACCGCGCGGATCGAATCGTGCGTCAGGCCCGAGAGCGAGCGCACGTAGTGGACGACGTCCTTGATCTTCGTCTCGCCGAGCGCCTGGCCCCATGCGGGCATCATGCCCATGCGGCCCTCGGTGATCGAGGTCTTGATCGCTTCCGGCGTGCCGCCCCAGAGCCAGTCCATGTCGGTGAGGTTGGGGAAGCCGCGCGAGCCCGCGCCGTCGGAAGCGTGGCATTGCGCGCAGTTGTTGAGGAAGAGCTTTTGCCCGATGGCGAGCGCATCGGGGTTCTTCGCCAGCGCCTCGACCTCCATCGTGGCGAACTTCTCGTAGAGCGGAGCGAAATGCTTCTCGGCTTGCGCCGTCTCTTCCTTGAGCTGGGCCACCTGCGTCCACCCAAGCGTTCCCTTCCAGCTGCCGAGGCCCGGATAGAGCACGAGGTAGCCGAGCGCGAAGACGATGGTGATGTAGAAGAGCCACGACCACCAGCGCGGCAGCGGGTTGTTGTATTCGGCGAGGTCCTCGTCCCACTTGTGCCCGGTGGTCTGTACTTCGCCGCCGGGGCGATAGCTCTGCATCTTGAGGAGCACGGCGCAGCCGACGATCGACGCCACCGTGATGACGGCGATGTAGATGCTCCAGAAATCGGAGGTGAAGTCGCTCATTTATCTTCGCCGAGCTCGCCTTTGCGGCGCCAGTCGGCCCTGCGCGAGGGCGCGTAAGCCCACCAGACGATGCCGAAAAAGGTCCCCATCACCGCCACGGTGCTCAGCTCATGCACGAGATCCATCACTTGGCCCTCTTGTTGGCGGTGCCGAGGTTCTGCAGGTAGGCGATCACCGCGTCGAGCTCCGTCTTGCCTGCGACCTCGCTTCGCGCCTTGCCGATTTCATCGTCGGTATACGGGACGCCGATCCGGCGCAACGCGCGCATCTTCGCCTCGATGTCGTCCGCGTTCGCCGGCGTTTTCGCGAACCACGGGTAGGCCGGCATGTTCGATTCCGGCACGACGTCGCGCGGGTTGTTGAAGTGGAGCTGGTGCCAGTTGTCCGAGTACTTGCCGCCGACCCGGTGCAGGTCGGGGCCGGTGCGTTTGGAGCCCCACTGGAACGGATGGTCGTAGACGAACTCGCCCGCCACCGAGTACGGGCCGTAGCGCTCCACCTCGGCGCGGAACGGCCGCACCATCTGCGAGTGGCAGTTGTAGCAGCCCTCGCGGATGTAGATGTCGCGCCCGGTGAGCTGCAGGGCGGTATAGGGCTTGAGGCCCGCGATCGGCTCGGTGACCGATTTCTGGAACGTGAGCGGGACGATCTCGACCAGGCCGCCGACGGCGACGACCAGGATCACGAGGATGATGAGGAGCGCCTGGTTTTGCTCGAGATAGTCGTGCGTGAGCTTCATGCGGGCACCGGGATCGCCGCTTCGGCCGGCTCGGCATCGATCACCGTCTTGAAGACGTTCCACGACATGATGAGCATCCCGGCAAGATAAAGGATGCCGCCGAGCAGGCGGATCGCGTAGAACGGATAGGTCGCCTTCACCGCCTCGACGAAGGTGTAGGTGAGCGTGCCGTCGTCCCCGACGGCCCTCCACATCAAGCCCTGCATCACGCCGGCGATCCACATCGCCGCGATGTAGAGGACGATACCGATCGTCGCGACCCAGAAGTGCACGTTGATCAGGCGCACGCTGTACATCTCGGTGCGGCCGAAGAGCCGCGGGATCAGGTAGTACATCGAGCCCATGGTGATGAGCCCCACCCAGCCGAGCGCGCCGCTGTGGACGTGGCCGATGGTCCAGTCGGTGTAATGCGAGAGCGCATTCACCGTCTTGATCGACATCATCGGCCCCTCGAAGGTCGACATGCCGTAGAACGACAGCGAGACGATGAGGAACTTGAGGATCGGGTCGTCGCGCAGCTTATGCCACGCGCCCGAGAGGGTCATGATGCCGTTGATCATGCCGCCCCAGGACGGCGCAAGCAGGATCAGCGAGAACACCATGCCGAGCGATTGCGTCCAGTCGGGCAGCGCCGTGTAGTGCAGGTGGTGCGGGCCGGCCCACATGTACGTGAAGATGAGCGCCCAGAAGTGCACGACCGAGAGCCGGTACGAGTAGATCGGCCGCTCGGCCTGCTTCGGGATGAAGTAGTACATCATCCCGAGGAAGCCCGCGGTGAGGAAGAAGCCGACCGCGTTGTGGCCGTACCACCACTGCACCATCGCGTCCTGCGCGCCGGCGTACACCGAGTACGACTTCCACAAGGTGACCGGAATCTCCGCGCTGTTGACGATGTGGAGGAGCGCTATGGTGAGGATGTAAGCGCCGAAGAACCAGTTGGCGACGTAGATGTGCTTCACCTTGCGCTTGGCGAGCGTGCCGAAGAACACGACCGCGTAGCTCACCCAGACGACGGCGATCAGGATGTCGATCGGCCACTCGAGCTCGGCATATTCCTTCGACGTGGTAATGCCCATCGGCAGCGTGATCGCCGCCAGCACGATCACCGCCTGCCAGCCCCAGAAGGTGAACGCGGCGAGCTTGTCGCAGAAGAGCCGCGCATGCGAGGTGCGCTGGACCACGTAGTACGAAGTGGCGAAGAGCGCGCAGCCGCCGAACGCGAAGATCACGGCATTGGTATGCAGCGGCCGCAGCCGCCCGTAGGAGAGCCACGGAATGCCGACGAAGAGGTCCGGCCAGATGAGCTCCGCGGCGATGATCACGCCGACCAGCATCCCGACCACGCCCCACACCACGGTCATGATCGAAAACTGCCGGACGACCGTGTAGTTATAGGTCGATTCCTGCGCCATACCTTCCCTTTTTCGGACGCCCAATCGTACGGACCGAGGTCGGCCGGCGTTTGACGCAGATCAAACGCG
>DASQGW010000152.1:0-28399 GCA_035632415.1 Burkholderiales bacterium
GCTGCTCCAGTGCCACGAGGTGCGCCTCGCGGCGCGGCCGCTCGGCGTCACCCGCGTCGACGCCACCCACGAGGCGGTGCAGCTGCAGTTCATGAAGAACCCGCCGATCGACGGCGGCAAGGTCATCGCCTTCGTCCAGAAAAAAGGCAAAGGCGCCCGCCTCGCCGGCCCCGACCGCCTGCGCGTCGACGCCAAGCTCCCCGCCTGGCAGGAGCGCGCGCAAGCGATCAAAGACATCCTTTTGCAACTTGCGGCGTAATTCCGGACAACGTCCTTAATTATTTGAATCTCATCGTCCAAGGACCGTCAGCCACGGCCGGACAAGCCGAGGCGCTCGCTCGCTTCGCTGGATCCGCCGCCCTCGCTCAAACAGGGCCGCATGCCTGGCGCATTCGCAAGGCGGCGCCGTCCGACGAGATCGCGCCATATTGCGAGAGAGAGCGCATCGACTTCGCCTTCATGCCCGAGGGACGAAAGCTCGCCGGCCTGCGGCTCCTTGCGATGGACATGGACTCCACGCTCATCACCATCGAGTGCATCGACGAGCTGGGCGATCTCGCCGGCTGCAAGAGCGAGATCGCGTCGATCACCGCGCAGGCGATGCGCGGCGAGCTGGATTACCCGCAGAGCCTGCGCAAGCGTGTGGCTTTGCTCAAGGGATTGCCGGAAGGATCCCTCGCGCACGTCTACGAGGAACGGCTGCGCCTCACACCCGGCGCCGAGCAGCTCATCGCCGCCTGCAAGGAGCACGGCGTAAAGCTTTTGCTGGTCTCCGGCGGCTTCACCTTCTTCACCGAGCGCCTGAGAGAGCGGCTCGGCATCGACTACACCCTCTCCAACACGCTCGCGATACGCGACAGCAAGCTGACCGGCGAGCTCGTCGGCGACATCGTGGACGCGCAGGCGAAGGCCGCGAAGTTCGCCGCCGTGGTGACCGAGTTATGCGCGACACGCGAGGAGACCGTCGCCATCGGCGACGGCGCGAACGACCTGAAGATGATGGCGCTTGCCGGGACTTCGGTCGCGTTCCACGCGAAGCCCGTGGTTCGCGAGCAGGCCACCTGCGCGATCCGCTGGTGCGGGCTCGACGCGGTAGTGAAGCTGTTCGAATAGCCGCGCTACTTCGCGGCGATCACCATGATCTCCACGAGCGCCCGCGGGTCGGCGAGCTTCGCCTCGACGCAGGCGCGCGCCGGCAGGTGCTTCGGATCGGTCCAGGCGGTCCAGACTTCGTTCATAGGGGCGCGGTTACGGATGTCGGTCACCCAGATCTGCGCCTGCAGCACCTTGGACTTGTGCGAACCGCTCTTCGCGAGGAGCCGGTCGATCTCGTCCAGCACCTCCTTCGTCTGGCCCTTGATGTCCTTGTCGAGCCCCTTCGCCACGACGCCGGCGAGATAGACGGTGTCGCCATGCTCGACGGCCTGGGAAAGGATGCTGCTTGCGTCGTGCCGCGTAATGCTCATCGCTTCTCCTCCGTTTGAGGTAACTTACGCATTATGAGAACGCTAACCGCCCTGCTCCTGTCCCTTGTCGCTGCCGTCTGCATGGCCGACGAGGCCAAGAAATCCGACAAGCAAGCGCACAAGAAAGCGAAGCCTGCGGCCAAGTCGGAGCAGAACGTCTTCCAGAAGACCGAATCGTCCGTCGGCAAGTGGGCGAACGATAACAAGATCTGGATCACCCACAAGGACAAGAAGAAGTCCGATAAGTAGCTATCGGGCTTTTGCGTCGCGCACGAGCAGCCCGCTCGTCGAGACGCGCACCTCGAGCTCGGCCGGCTCCTTCACCGGCACGAACGTCGCCGAGCCGTACTGCGCATCGTAGAGCGGCGCGAGGAACGCATAGCGCTGGCGCAGCTGGAAGAGCTCCACCGGCCGCTCCTCGCGCAGCAGGTAGAGCGTGCGCGGCGCGGCGCGCTCCTGCTCGATCGCCTGGTAGCGCCCGCCGACACGATCGAGCTCGTAGGCGGTGTGCAGCCCGACGAGGTTGGCCATCGGCTTCCACTTGAGGATGTGCGCGTCGACATAGATCTCGTCGCCGGCGAGATCGAACACGTCGCTGCGCCCGTTCTGCTGACGCACCGTCGCCGAGAATCGCTGCGGCCCGGTGGGCCGCACCGAGATGCGGGCCGCCACTTCTTCCCGGGTCAGCGCCTGGTAGCCCTGGATGCCGAACGCGACGGCGCCCGACAGCGCACCGAGCGACACGAGCAGGAGTCCGGCCAGCGTACGCAACAGGAAGCTCAACGGCCGCCAGCGAAAGAGCGCGATCAGGCCGGCGATGACCAGGATCGTGCCGAAGGCGCCGAAGCCCGCCGCAGCGAGTACGAACGGGCTCACCTAGCCCACCCAGCGGCGGGCGTTGCGGAACATCTCCATCCAGGGCGAGTCCTCGCCCAGTCCCGGGGGACACCAGGAATACTGCACGCTCCGGAAGCAGCGCTCGGGGTGCGGCATGAAGACGGTGAAGCGCCCGCCGGCGGTCGTCATGCCGGTGATGCCTTGCGGGCTGCCGCTCGGGTTGTAGGGATAGACCTCGGTCGGCTCGCCGCGATTGTCTATGTAGCGCATGCAGACGAGGGCAGGCGATGTCGTACCAAAATCGGCACGCCCCTCGCCGTGCGCGGTGATGACCGGGATGCGGCTCCCCGCCATGCCGGCGAAGAGGATCGACGGGCTCTCCACGATCTCGACCATGACGAGGCGCCCTTCGAACTGCTCGGAGCGATTGCGCAGGTAGGCCGGCCAGTGCGCGGCGCCGGGGACGAGCTCCTTCAGCGCCGCCATCATCTGGCAGCCGTTGCAGGCGCCGAGCGCGAAGGTGTCCGTGCGTGCGAAGAAGTTCGCGAACTCGGCCCGCACCCGAGCATTGAAGAGGATCGTGCTCGCCCAGCCGCGACCCGCGCCGAGCACGTCGCCGTAGGCAAAGCCGCCGCCGGCCGCGAAGCCCTTGAAGCCTGCAAGCGTGCGCCGGCCGGCGATGAGATCGGTCATGTGCACGTCGAGCGCCTCGAAGCCGGCGCGGTCGAAGGCGGCCGCCATCTCGACCTGGCCGTTCACGCCCTGCTCGCGGAGGATCGCGATGCGCGGGCGCGCGCCGGTCGAAACCGCGGGTGCGCTCGGCGTGAACGTGAGGTGCAGCGAGAGCCCCGGATCGTTCGGATCGATGACGCGGTCGTACTCTTCGCGCGCCGATTCCGGATGGTCGCGCAGCGCCTGCATGCGATAGGTGATCTCGCTCCAGGTGCGCTGCGTGTGGTCGCGCTTGTTGAGGTACACCGGGCGGCCGTTGCGCGTCATGCGGATCTCGTCGCGCGGGTTGAGCTGCCCGATGACATGGCTGCAGTCGCCGAGGCCCGCCTCGCGCAGCACCTGCATCACGCTCGTGCGGTCCCGGTTGCGGATCTGGATCACCGCGCCGAGCTCTTCGTTGAAGAGCGCAGCCAGCACGAGCTCGCGTGCGCGGCCGGCGAGCTGCTCCTCGGTGTTTCGCTTGAAGGCGTCGACGTCGTCGGAGGCCGCCTCGAAGGTAAGCGCATCGAGGTTGAGGGTCACGCCGCAATGTCCGGCGAACGACATCTCGCAGACGGTCGCGAAAAGACCGCCGTCGGACCGGTCGTGGTAGGCGAGGACGAGGGGCCGCAGCGCCTGGATGGCGGCGAAGAAGCCTTTGAGGAGCGCCGGATCGTCGACGTCGGGGCACTCCTCGCCGAAGCCCCCCTTGTGCGTTTGCGCGACGATCGAGCCGCCGAGGCGGTTCCTGCCGCGGCCGAGGTCGATGAGGATGAGCTCGGTATCGCCCGCATCGGTGCGCAGCTGCGGCGTCAGCGTGTCGCGCGCGTCGTCCACCGCCGCGAAGGCGGACACAATGACGGAAAGCGGGCTAACGACCTCCTTGCCCTCCCACGACGTCTGCATGGAGAGCGAATCCTTGCCCACGGGGATGGAGATGCCGAGCGCCGGGCAGAGCTCCATGGCGACCGCACGCACCGTGTCGTAGAGCGCGGCATCCTCGCCGGGATATCCGGCGGCGGCCATCCAGTTCGCCGAAAGCTTCACCTGCGAGAGCGAGCCGATGCGCGCGGCCGCGATGTTGGTGATCGCCTCGCCCACCGCCATGCGGCCCGACGCCGGCGCGTCGATGAGCGCGAGCGGCGTGCGCTCGCCGATCGCCATTGCCTCGCCCGCATAGCCTTCGTAGTCGCGCAGCGTGACCGCGCAATCGGCCACCGGCACCTGCCACGGCCCGACGAACGGATCGCGGGCGCAGAGCCCGCCGACCGTGCGGTCGCCGATCGAGACGAGGAAGTGCTTCGCCGATACCGCGGGATGGCGCATCACGCGGTGGGCGGCCGAGTCGACGGTGATCCGGTCGAGCGCGATCGCCGCACGCGGCCGCGCCACATGCTTCACGTCGCGCAGCATCTTCGGCGGTCTTCCCAGGATCACCGCGAGGTCGATGTCGATCGGTGCGTCGCCCAGCTTCTCGTCCGTGACCTTCAGCCGCCCATCGTCGGTGGCGGCGCCGAGCACGGCGAAGGGGCAGCGTTCGCGCTGGCATAGTTTCTCGAAGCTCGGCAAGGAAGCAGGTGCGATGGCGAGCACATAGCGTTCCTGCGCCTCGTTGCACCAGATCTCGCGCGGCGACATGCCGCTGTCCTCGCTCGGCACCTTGCGCAGCTCGAGGCTCGCGCCGCGCTTCGCCGACCAGGCGAGCTCCGGTACGGCGTTCGACAGGCCGCCCGCGCCGACATCGTGGATCGAGAGAATCGGATTCCCGGCACCGAGCTGCCAGCAGCGGTCGAGCACCTCCTGCGCCCGGCGCTGCATCTCGGCGTTGCCGCGCTGCACCGAATCGAAGTCGAGGTCCGCGACGTTCGCGCCTGCGCCCATCGAGGAAGCGGCGCCGCCACCCATGCCGATGAGCAGCCCCGGGCCGCCCAGCTGGACAAGCAGCGTCCCCGCGGGAAAAGCGTGCTTCTCGGCGTGCGCAGCGTCGATGTTGCCGATGCCGCCCGCGAGCATGATGGGCTTGTGATATCCACGGAGCACGCCGCCCACTTCGGCCTCGAAGGTGCGGAAGTAGCCGCACAGGTTGGGCCGGCCGAACTCGTTGTTGAACGAGGCGGCGCCGATCGGGCCTTCCAGCATGATCTCGAGCGCCGAGGCGATGCGGCCGGGTTTGCCGGGCGACGGGCCTTCCCAGAGCTGCTCATGGCCGGGGATGCGCAGGTTCGATACGGAATAGCCGACGAGCCCCGCCTTCGGCTTCGCGCCGCGCCCGGTCGCGCCTTCGTCCCGGATCTCGCCCCCGGCGCCGGTCGACGCGCCGGGAAAGGGCGAGATCGCCGTCGGATGGTTGTGCGTCTCCACCTTCATGACGGTGTGGACGGTCGTGGCATGCCGGGCGTAGACGCCGTCGGCGCGCGGGTGGAAGCGCTGCGCGTCGCCCGCCTCCATCACCGCGGCATTGTCGGCGTACGCGACCACCGTGCCCGCCGGGCTCAGGGCGTGGGTGTGGCGGATCATCGAGAAAAGCGACTGCGCCTTTTTCCCGCCGTCGACGATCCAGTCGGCGTTGAAGATCTTGTGCCGGCAGTGCTCGGAGTTCGCCTGCGCGAACATGGTGAGCTCGGCGTCCGTCGGATCGCGGCCGATCGCCTCGTAGGCCTGCTCCAGGTATTCGACCTCGTCCTCGCTCAGCGCGAGGCCCAGCCGCTTGTTGGCTTGCCGCAGTTCTTTCCTCGAAATCCACTCGAGCGGCCGCGGCGGCACGTGCTGGAAGAGCTTCGCGGCTTCGCCGAACGACGCGAGCACCGTCTCGGTCATCCGGTCGTGGATCAGCGCCGCCACGCCCGGATTCGCCGAGTCGATCGTGTACGCGGTGCCGCGCTCGATGCGCCCGACCGTGGCGAGGCCGCAGTTACGCGCGATGTCGGTCGCCTTGGACGACCACGGCGAGACCGTGCCGAGCCGCGGCACGACAAGGTAGACAGTCCCGGAGGCGGTCGGAGCGCGCGGGCCGTAGTCGAGCAGCCGCTCGAGCAGCGCGCGCTCCGGCTCGGAGAGCGGCCCGGCGGTCTCGACGAAATGCCAGTACTCGGCGCCGACGGCGCGCACGGCCGGGTCGAGGGTCTTGAGCGCGGTGACGAGCTTGGCGAGGCGGAACTCCGAAGCCGCGCGCGGCCCGCGGAGCTGGAGGATCTGTGGCACTAGTTGCGGACCTGCGGCTCCTTCACGGTGCCTCCGAGGAGCAGGGTCGCGCTGAGGGCGCGCTGCGCGGTCTTGATGTCGGCCACGATCCGGCCGGAGAGCGCGCCGCTTTCCGAGATGTCGGCGGTGGCGCCGGCGTTGAGGGCGCCGGCGCCGATGTTGACGTTGCGTAGCGCCACCGCGCCCCTGTCATAGACGCCCTGGCCGTTCAACTCGACGAACTGAGTGCTGCCCCGGTAATTCTTGCCGCCGCTCTGGATCGCGGTCGCGAGATCGAAGCTGCCGAGCGTGCCGTTCGACACCGTAAAGTTGCCGTCGAGGCGTGCGGCGGAGGCGAGCCCGCCCGGATCCGCGGCGCTCATCGAGAACTTGCCCGTGCCTTCCGCGCTGCCGGCGGAGATGAGCGTGGGCGCGAACACGGCGGCGTTGATGCCGCGCGCGGTCAGCACACCGTCCACGCTCCAGTTGCCGCCCCAGCGCAGGTTCGCCTTGCCGGTGAGGGCGCCGCCGAAGATCGATCCGCCCCACTGCTCGATCGCCATGCCGAGCCGGCTCGCGGTCCCCTTCATGGCGAAATTGCTGAGCGTGAGCTGCGGCGCGATCGGCACGGTGAATCCTGCGGCGGTGACTTCGAAGGCAACGCCGTCATCCTGCGGCGCGATCTTCGCCACGAGCCCGTCGGGTCCTCGCACGGTCGCGTTCTTGAGCGCGCCTTTCGCGTCGAGCGAGACGTCGGCCTGCAGGCCCTTCGGCAGCGTCGCCGACCCGGGCAGATCGAGGTTCTTCACCACGATCTCGGCCACGCTGAAGGTATCGCTCTTCACCGTGGCGAAGAGCGCATCGCCGATCGCCTGCTGCGGCAGCGTCAGGCCGTCGAGCTCGATCTTGCTGAATTCCTTTTTCTCGGCGAACACCGAGCCCGGGGCGACCGAGCCGTTGACGCTTGCGATCTTCGCGTCGCCGACGCTGACATTGCTGAAGCGCACCTGCACCCCGGTAAGGAGCCACAGCTTGGCCGAGCCGATCTTGACCGGCCGGCCGAGCGCCTCGGTAGCGGCGCGCTCGTAGTCCGCAGTGCCGAGCGGCATGACCTGCGCCACGCCGACCGCGATGACCAGCAGCACGCCGAGCCCGAGCGCGATCGGCTTGCCGAGCTTGCCGGGGCGCCGCACCTTCGGAGCCGGCACCTCCTCGGCGGCCTCGACTTTCTTCTTCTTTTCTTTCTCCGGCTTTTCCTTCGGCTTGCCCTTGGCAATGGCGGCCGCTTCCTTCTTGACCTCGTCCATGTCGAGGTCGTCTTCGGTCACCGGAATGTCGTCCCCGCCGGCCTTCGCCGGCGCCCTCTTTCCTTCCTTCGCCATCGCGGCGGCCGTGGCGGCCTCGGCCTTCTTGCGGATTTCCTCGGCTTCGCGCTTGCGCCGCTCCTCTTCCTGGGCGCGGCGCTCTTCCTCTTCGCGCGCCCGGCGCGCTTCCTCTTCCCTGCGGCGGACCTCTTCCTCCTCGCGGCGCTTGCGCTCGGCTTCTTCCCTCGCCTGGCGCTCGGCCTCCTCGCGCGCCTGCCGCTCGGCTTCAGCCTTTGCCTTGGCCTCCGCCTCGGCCTTCGCCTTCGCTTCCACTTCCTCCTGGTTCTGGAAGTTGTCGAGGTCTGCCAGGAGCGAATCGGAGAACTCGTCCGTTTTCGCAGCCGGTTTCGGCGCGGCCTTCGGCTTGGCCTTCGCCGCCGCCGCTGCGGCGGCCTGTGCCGCCTCGTCCTCGGCTTCGGCCTTCAGTCGCTCTTCTTCCCGCTTCCTGCGCGCGCCGCTGCGCTCGGCTTCCTCCGCGGCCTCGCGCGCGGCTTCTTCCTCCTCGCGCTGCTTCTTTTTGGCCGCACGCTCGGCCTCCCGTCTCGCCTCTTCCTCGCGCTCGCGGGCGGCTTCCTCTTCCTCGCGCTGCTTCTTCTTGGCCGCGCGCTCTTCCTCGGCCTTGCGCTCTTCCTCCTCGCGCTGCTTGCGCCTGGCGGCCCGCTCTTCCTCGGCCTTGCGCTCTTCCTCCTCCTTCTGCTTGCGCCGTGCCGCCGCCTCCTCTTCCTCGCGCTTGCGGCGCGCCGCGCGTTCTTCCTCTTCCTTCTTGCGCTCGGCTTCGAGGCGCTTGCGTTCCTCCTCGAGCTCCTTGCGCGCGCGCTCGGCCTCTTCCTTCGCCTTGCGCTCGGCTTCCTCGCGAGCCTTGCGCTCCTCCTCCAGCCGCTTCCTGAGTTCTTCCTGCTCGCGCTTCGCCTTTTCCTCGGTTTCCCGGCGCACGCGCTCGGCTTCTTCTTTCGCCCTCTTCTCGGCCTCGAGGCGCTTCTCGGTCTCCTCGCGCGCCTTGCGCTCGGCCTCGATCTTCGCCTTCGCCTCCTGCTCGGCCTTGAGCTTCGCTTCGGCCGCCTTGAGCGCGGCGTCCTTCGCGGCCTTGACCTGCGCTTCGGCGGCGGCGGCTGCCAGCTTGGCCTTGTTGTCGGCATCGGCCTTCGCCCGGGCCTCCGCCTCCTCCTTCATTTTCTTCTCCGCCTCGGCGCGCAGCTTCGCTTCCATCTCGGCGCGCGTCTTCGCCTCGGCCTCCTTCTTCAGCCGCTCGCGCTCGGCTTGTGCTCTCGCTTCCGCTTCTTCGCGCGCCTTGTTGAGCGCCGACTGCGACGGCGCCGCCGGGGCGGCCGGCTTCGGTGGCGGAGCAATCGAGCTGAAATCGAGCGTGTCCGCTGCGGCGGCGGCGGCGGGCTTCGGCGCAGGCTTGGGTGCGGCGGCGGGCTTCGGCGGTGGCGGAGCAGCCGGTTTCGGCGGCGGCGCGGAGAAAGAGCTGAAATCGAGGTCACCGCCGCCGCCGCCACCACCACCGGCCGGCTTCGCGGCAGGCTTGGGCGCGGGCTTCGGAGCTGCGGGGGTGGAGGCGGCCGCGCCGGCCGACACCTCGCGGATGAAGCCGTCCTTGTCGAGCTGCCTTATCAGCGCCTGGAAGGTGGCGTCGAATGGCTTGCCGACCTTCTGTGCCACGTCGCCGAGCGTCGCGCGGCCGTCAATCGCGGAGAGCACCGCGCGGTCCAGCCGCTTGAGGAGGCTCGTTTTTCCGGCGGCCTCCTGCACTCCCTTGCCCGACTTCGAGTAGATGGCGGTCGGATTCATTGCTTCGCGGCTAATTATATTAGGGGGGCGTGCCGTACCCACCGCCGCCCGGGCTCTCGACTACGAAGAGGTCGCCGGCAGCCATCTCGGTCTGATCGAAAGGGCCGAGCTCGGTCCGTTCTCCACTCGTACGAAGGACGTAATTGCGGCCCGCTTCGCCCGGCTCCCCGCCGGCCATGCCGTGCGGGCGCACGAGGCGATGGCTGGAAAGGATCGCGGCGGTCATCGGCTCCAGGAACCGCACGCGCCGCACCGCTCCCGAGCCGCCGCGCCAGCGCCCTCGCCCGCCCGAGCCATGCCGGATCTCGAAGCTCTCGAGGCGCACCGGAAAGCGCCATTCCAGCACTTCGGGATCGGTGAGCCGCGAGTTCGTCATGTGGGTCTGCACGACGTCGGCGCCGTCGAAGCCGGGTCCCGCGCCCGAGCCGCCGCCGACCGTTTCATAGTATTGGTAGCGCTGGTTGCCGTAGGTGAAGTTGTTCATCGTTCCCTGTGCCGAGGCCATTACGCCAAGCGCTCCGTAGAGAACCTCGGTCAGGCACTGCGACGTCTCAACGTTGCCGGCGACGACCGCCGCCGGGTAGCGCGGCTTCAGCATGCAGCCGTCAGGGATGATCACCTTCAGTGGCTTGAGACATCCCGAGTTCAGCGGAATGTCAGCATCCACCAGGGTCCGGAATACGTACAACACTGCGGCCATGCACACGGCCGACGGCGCGTTGAAGTTGTTCGGGAGCTGCGCGGAGGTGCCGGTGAAGTCGATCGTGGCGCTGCGCCGGTCGGCACCGATCTCGATGCGCACCTTAAGGTGCGCGCCGTTATCCATCGGGAGGTCATATTCGCCGTCCTTCAGCACCCCGATGACACGTCGGACCGATTCTTCCGCGTTGTCCTGTACGTGCCCCATGTAGGCCTGCACCACGTCGAGGCCGAATTCCTCGACCATGCGCCCAAGCTCCTGCACGCCTTTCTCGTTCGCCGCGATCTGCGCGCGCAGGTCGGCCACGTTCTGCTCCACGTTGCGCACCGGGTAGCGCCCTGATTTGAGCAGCGCGATCGTCTCCTTCTCGCGGAAGCGGCCTTCGTTCACCATGAGGAAGTTGTCGATGAGAACGCCTTCTTCCTCGACCACCTTCGAGTACGCCGGCATCGAGCCGGGCGTGATGCCGCCAATGTCCGCGTGATGGCCGCGCGAGCCGACGTAGAAGAGGATCCGGCTCCCGCGGAACACCGGGGTGATGACCGTGACATCGGGCAGGTGCGTGCCGCCGTTGTAAGGCGCGTTGAGCACATAGACGTTGCCGGGCTTGATGCGGCCGGCGTTCTCGCGGATCACCGTCTTGATCGACTCGCTCATCGAGCCAAGGTGCACCGGCATGTGCGGCGCGTTGGCGATGAGGTTGCCGGCGCCGTCGAAGATCGCGCAGGAGAAGTCGAGCCGTTCCTTGATATTCACCGAGTGGGCGGTGTTCTGGAGCCTGAGGCCCATCTGCTCGGCGATCGACATGAAGAGGTTGTTGAAAATCTCGAGCCGCACCGGATCGACGTTGGTCCCGATCGCGCTCGCCTGGGTCTTTGCCTGCACCCGTTCGAGGACGAGGTGATCGAGCTCCGTCGCCGTCGCGCGCCATTGCGGCTCGACCACGGTCGTCGCGTTCGCTTCGGCGATGATCGCCGGTCCGTCGATGCGCTGCCCGGCGGCAAGCTCCTCGCGGCGGTAGAGCGGCGCCTCGCACCATTTCCCGGCGGTGAACATGCGTACGGTCTGCGCCGGGTTTGCAGGCGCACGACGCCGTGCCGGCATTTCCCCCGGCGCATCGCCCGGCGCAATCGCCTCGACCGAGATGGCCTCGGCGACGAGCGCCCGGCCGGGCATCAGGAAGGAGAACTGCTTGCGGTACGCCGCCTCGAATTCCGCGAGCATCGCTTCGCGGCTATCCAGCTTGACGACAAGCGCGGTATCGGTGCCGTCGTACTTCAGGTGGGCACGCTTCTGGACGCCGATTCGCTCGGCGGGCACGCCCTGCGTGAGGAGCTCCCCCCTCGCAGCAGCGGCGAGCTCCTCCGCGACGGCTTCGAGCGGACGCAGATCGTCGAGCCTCACCTCGACGGCACGCTCGCGCATCGCCGTCTGGTCGGCAAGCCCCATGCCGTAGGCCGAGAGGACGCCCGCGTGCGGATGGATGAATACGCGTGTCATGCCCAGTGCATCGGCGACCAGGCAAGCGTGCTGCCCGGCGGCGCCACCAAAGCAGCACAGCGTGTAGCGCGTGACGTCGTGCCCGCGCTGCACGGAAATGTGCTTGATCGCGTTAGCCATGTTGCCGACCGCGATCTGCACGAAGCCTTCGGCGATCTCTTCTTCGCTCCTGCCGTCCTTTATTTCTCCGGCGAGGGCGCGAAACTTCGCGCGCACGACATCGGCGTCCAGCGCCTGGTCGGCATTCGGGCCGAAGACATGCGGAAAGAACGGGGGCTGGATCTTGCCGAGCATCACGTTCGCATCCGTCACGGTGAGCGGCCCGCCGCGCCGATAGCTCGCGGGACCCGGGTTGGCGCCGGCGGAATCCGGGCCGACACGGTAGCGCGCGCCATCGAAGTGCAGGATCGAGCCGCCGCCCGCGGCGACGGTGTGGATCGACATCATGGGCGCGCGCATCCGGACGCCGGCGACCCGCGTCTCGAACTCGCGCTCGAAGCTGCCGGCGTAGTGCGAGACGTCGGTCGACGTCCCGCCCATGTCGAAGCCGATGATGCGATCGAATCCGGCCCTGGCCGAGGTACGCGCGGCCCCGACGATGCCGCCGGCGGGCCCGGAGAGGATTGCATCCTTTCCCTGGAAGCGCCGTGCGTCGGTCAGGCCGCCGTTCGACTGCATGAAGAAGAGCCGCACGCCTTCCAGCTCGGAGGCCACCTGGCTCACGTAGCGCGCGAGGATCGGCGAAAGGTAGGCATCGACGACCGTGGTATCGCCGCGCCCGACCAGCTTCATGAGCGGACTCACGCGATGCGAGACGGAGATCTGGGTGAAGCCAACCTCCTTCGCGAGCTCGGCGACCCGCGACTCATGCGCGGTAAAGCGATAGCCATGCATGAGGACGATGGCGACCGACCGATATCCCTCGGCGAAGGCCGCGCGCAGATCGGCGCGCGCCTTGTCGGCGTCCAGCGGAAGCACGACTTCGCCCCGCGCGCCGACGCGCTCGTCCACCTCCACTACCCTGGAATAAAGCATTTCCGGCAGCACGATGTGCCGGTCGAAGAGCCGCGGCCGGTTCTGGTAGGCGATGCGTAAGGCGTCGCGGAAACCGCGCGTGATGAAGAGCACCGTCCGGTCGCCCTTGCGCTCGAGAAGCGCGTTGGTGGCGACCGTGGTACCCATCTTCACCGCATCGATGCTGCCGCCGGAAATCGGCGCGCCATCGGCGACGCCCAGCAGGTGCCGGATGCCCGCCAGCGCCGCATCGCGGTAGCGCTCCGGATTCTCGGACAGCAGCTTGTGCGTGAGGATCGCGCCATCGGGACGGCGCGCCACGACGTCGGTGAACGTGCCGCCACGGTCGATCCAGAATTGCCAGCCGCTCAAGACAAGAGTTTCCTGATCTGCGACACGGCACGCATCGTGAGCGCGATGCGCGGCGCATCGAGCGGCATGGCCTGCGACGACACCTTCGCAATCACCAGCTCGCTCTTGCGGTCGATGAAGAGATTCTGGCCGTGGATCCCCAGGCCGAAGATCAAAGGCGCCGCGCCCTGCAGCACATACCACTGGCTGCGATAGTGGATGGGGAGGCCGGGGAAATACGCGACGAAGCTGCCCTTGTCCCACGCGCCGCGATCGCCGTTCTTCTCGATGTCCTCGATCCAGGCCGAGGGATGCTCGATCATCCAGAGACCGACGCGTGCAAGGTCGCGGGCGGTGACGCACATGCCGCCCGCGCAGCGCGGCGCACCGAGGCGGTCGACAGTGATATACGCGCTCGACTCGGCGCCGATCGGCTGCCAGACGAGCTCGCTCATCAATTCGGCATAAGTGCGGCCGGTCGCGCGCTCGATCACCCAGCCGAGGAGATCGCTGTTGGTCGAGATGTAATGGAAGCGGCCGCCGTGCGGTCCGTCGCGGTCCTTCAGCACCGGGTAGAACGAATGCAGGTCGCCGAGCGCCTCCCCGGGACCGGGCGCGTTCCATCCGGTGGCCTTGCGGTACTCGACGATCGGACCCGTGGTGGCGAGATAGTCCTCGTCGAATTTCACGCCTGCGCGCATGTCGAGCAGGTTGCGGACGCTGGCTCCGGCATATGCCGTGGTCTGCACCTCGGGCACGAAATCGGCCACCCGGCGCTCGGCATCGATGCCCAGCGAGCCGAAAAGGAGGCCCATCATCGACTTCGATACCGACATCAGGATATGAGGCGTGCCCGGCTTCATGCCGTTCGCATAGTGCTCGGCGATGATGCGCCCCCGATGCAAGACGACGAAGCCGTCGGTGTCGGTCTCGGCGAGCAACGGCTCGACATCCAGCGCTCGCCTCTCCACCGGCAGCTCGCGCACATGCTGGAATCCCCAGCGATTGAAGGGCGCCGCTCGCCAGTTCGCCAGCGTGACCGGTGGGTTCATTAGAATGGAATGCTAGCTTGAACAACAAAGAAACTTCTCGCGCGCGTGGATCGCGTTGACGCCGTAGTGATCGGCGCCGGGCTCGTGGGCCTCGCCGTCGCCCGCGAGCTCGCGATGCACGGGCGGGAGGTCGTGATCCTCGATGCCGAGGATGCGATCGGCACGCACACCAGCTCGCGCAACTCCGAGGTGATCCACGCCGGCATCTACTACCCCAAGGGATCGCTGAAAGCGCGTGCCTGCGTCGAGGGCAGACAGCTCCTCTACGACTACTGCGCATCCCACGGCGTGCCGCACCGGCGCTGCGGGAAGTTGATCGTCGCCACCAACGAGCACCAGCGGGGCGAGCTATCCGCGATCCGGGAGAAAGCGCACGCCAATGGCGTCGCCGACGTCGACTGGATCGCCAAGGACGAGGTCGCGCGCATGGAGCCCGAGCTCTTCTGCATCGGCGCGCTGCATTCGCCTTCGACCGGCATCATCGACAGCCACGCGCTGATGCTCGCCTACCTCGGCGACGCCGAGGCGAACGGCGCCATGCTCGCGCTCAAGAGCCGCCTGGAGCGCGCCCGCGTCGACCAGGGGTTTGAGCTGCACGTGCAGGGCAGCGATCCGATTCGCGCGAACGTTCTCATCAACAGCGCGGGGCTGCGCGCGCCCTCGGTGGCGAAGTCGATCGAAGGCTATCCGGCGCAATTCGCGCCTGGAGAGTTCTACGCAAAGGGCAACTACTACTCCCTGAACAGAAGAAACCCGTTCAAACGCCTGATCTATCCGGTGCCCGAGCCCGGCGGGCTCGGCGTGCATGTGACGCTCGACATGGCGGGACAGGCGCGCTT
The DNA here is from genome assembly GCA_035632415.1 of Burkholderiales bacterium. GTDB lineage: Bacteria > Pseudomonadota > Gammaproteobacteria > Burkholderiales > SG8-39 > SCGC-AG-212-J23. The sequence continues at coordinate 14,806 of DASQGW010000152.1, forward strand.
CGGCCCGGACGTGGAATGGGTCGATCACATCGAGTACAGCGTCGATCCGCGCCGCGCGGAGCGTTTCTATGCTGCGATCCGCCGCTACTGGCCCGGATTACCCGACGGTTCGCTCGCCCCGGGCTACGCCGGCATCCGCCCGAAGACGGCAGGGCCGAAGGATCCGGCGCCCGACTTCGAGATCCAGGGGCCGGGCAAACACGGCGTGCCGGGGCTCGTGCAGCTCTTCGGCATCGAGTCGCCCGGCCTCACCGCGAGCCTCGCCCTCGCGCGGATTGTGCGCGAGGAACTAGGCTAAGATTTCGCGAACCCTGGGAGGACTGCTATGAGACGAACCATCATCGCCATTGCCGCGCTTGCCATCTTCGGAACCGCGTCGGCACAAACGAAATGGAACATGCCAACGCCGTATCCGGACGGTAACTTCCACACCAAGAATGTACGCGAGTTCGCCGAACAAGTGGCCAAGGCGAGCGGCGGAAAGCTGCAGATCCAGGTCCACTCCAACGGCAGCCTGATCAAGCATCCGGAGATCAAGCGAGCGGTCCAGACCGGCCAGATTCCCATCGGCGAGGTGCTGATCTCGGTGCTGTCGAACGAATCGCCGCTCTTCGCTTTCGACTCGAACCCGTTCCTCGCCAACAGCTACGCCAAGGAAAAGAAGCTCTGGGATGCCGCCCGGCCGCATATCGTCAAGCGCCTGGACAGCCAGGGCATCGAGCTCCTCTACTCCGTGCCGTGGCCGCCGCAGGGCCTGTACACGAAGAAGGAGATCAATTCGCTCGACGACCTGAAGGGGACCAAGTTTCGGACCTATAGCCCCACGACGTCGCGCTTCGCCGAGCTCGTCGGCGCGGTCCCGACCACGATCCAGGTGCCGGACATTCCGCAGGCGTTCCGCACGGGCCTGGTCGACGCGATGATCACCTCGGGGGCGACCGGCGTGGACAGCCAGGCATGGGACTACCTGCAGTACTACTACGACACGCAGGCCTTCCTGCCGCAGAACATGGTGATCGTGAATAAGAGCGCATTGGGCAAGCTGGACAGCGCGTCGCGCAGAGCGCTGCTCGATGCCGCGAAGGCCGCCGAGCCGCGCGGCTGGAAAACGAGCGAGAGCGAGAACGAGGGCTACGTGAAGACCATGGCCTCGCACGGCATCAAGATCATGAAGCCGAGCTCGAAGCTTTCCTCCGAGTTCGAGGCGATCGGCCACCAGATGGCGGAAGAGTGGGCGAAGAAAGCGGGCGACGAAGGGGCGGCAATTCTCAAGGCGTATCGCAAATAAAGCGGCAATGGCGATGCGCGCGGCGCTCGAGCTGCTCTACAAGACATCCGGCCTCGCGGCCGGATTTTTTTTGGTGGCCATCGGCGGGCTGACCGCCGCGCAGATCCTCGGCCGGCTGCTCGGCATGCCGGCCTACTCGTTCGACGACTTCGCCGGCTTCTCGATGTGCGCGAGCTCGTTCCTCGGCCTCGCCTACACGCTGCGCGCGAACGAGCACATCCGCATGACGCTCGTCCTGCACCACACGCGGCCGCTCCTGCGCCGCGCGCTGGAGATCGCGTGCCTCGCCGTGGCGGTCTTCCTCGTCGGCCTTTTCGCATGGTTCACCTGCGACATGACGCTGACCTCGTACCAGATCCACGACGTGTCGCAGGGCCTCGTCCCGGTGCCGCTTTGGATTCCACAGTCGGGCATGGCGCTCGGCCTCGTCGTCCTTGCCGTGGCGTTTGCCGACGATCTCGTGACGACGCTGCGCGGCCGCCCCACCTCATACGCAGCCGCCGCGGAGGCACGGGCGGCCGAGACCCCGGCCTTCGAGCGCTGAACCATGGACTTCGCATGGATGGCGGCCGTCCTGCTCTCAGCGCTTGCGCTGCTTCTCGTCATGGGCGTCTGGATCGCCCTCACCCTCCTCGGCGTCGGCTGGATCGCCATGGTGGTGTTCACCAGCTCGCCGGCCGGGCCGCTCATGGCGACCACGAGCTGGGGCTCAAGCACGAGCTGGGCGCTCACGGCGCTGCCGCTCTTCATCTGGATGGGCGAGATTCTTTTCCGTACGCGGATTTCCGAGGACATGTTCCACGGCCTCGCGCCGTGGATGGCGCCGCTGCCCGGACGGCTCATGCACTGCAACGTGTTCGGCTGCGGCATCTTCGCCGCGATCTCCGGCTCCTCGGCCGCGACGGCGGCGACGATCGGGCGAATCACCATCCCGGAGCTCCTCAAGCGGCGCTACGACGAGAAGATGGCGATCGGCTCGCTCGCCGGCGCCGGCACGCTCGGCCTCTTGATCCCTCCGTCCATCATCATGATCGTCTACGGCGTGGCGGCCGACGTGTCGATCGCCCGCCTCTTCGTCGCCGGCGTCATCCCGGGAATCATGCTGATGCTGCTCTTCGCGGGCTACATCGCGGTCTGGGCGCTCGCCAATCCGGACAAGACGCCGCCGCGCGAAGCGGCGACGACGCTGGGCGAGAAGATCTACGCCGCGCGCCACCTCATTCCCGCGGTGCTGCTCATCGCCGCGGTGATCGGCTCGATCTATACCGGCGTCGCGACGCCGACGGAGGCCGCGGCGATCGGCGTGGCCGGCGCGCTCATCCTGGCGGCGGTCGGCGGCTCGCTCAGCTGGTCGAGCTTCATGCAGAGCGTGATGGGCGCGACCCGCACGTCCTGCATGATCGCGTTCATCCTGGCCGGCGCCGCCTTCCTTACGGTGGCGATGGGCTTCACCGGCGTGCCGCGCATCATGGCCGAGTGGATCGGCGCGCAGGGCTTCAGCGCCGTGCACCTGATCGTCGTGCTGACGATCCTCTACATCATTCTCGGCTGCTTCATCGACGGCATCTCCATGGTCGTCCTGACCTCGTCGGTCATCCTGCCCTCGGTCAAGGCGGCCAACATCGACCTCTTGTGGTTCGGCATCTTCATCGTGCTGGTGGTCGAGATGGCGCAGATCACGCCGCCCGTGGGATTCAACCTCTTCGTGCTGCAGGGGCTGACCGGCAAGAACATGTTCGAGGTCGCGAAGGCCGCCCTGCCGTTCTTCTTCCTGATGGTCGCCGCCGTGGCGCTCATCTGGCTCTTCCCCGAGCTCGTCACTTACCTGCCGAGCCGGATGTTCAACCTCCGGTAAAGGGGTCAGAGCAATTTTCTTGTAACTACTAACTCACGCAGGTGTTACAGGAAAATTGCTCTGACCCCTTTTCTTAGCCGAGAACCATCCGCCGCACCAGCCGCCGAGTCCATCCCGGGGTGGCGGAATAGCGCGGCAGGCGATGCGGATCCAAGGCACCCTCCAGGCGCCCGGCCTCGGTGGTGACCGCCGAGCGGTAGTGCCGCCTGGCGCTCGCGAGCGCGCCGTCGTTCAGGTCGCCGTTCGGATAGCAGAAGATGGACACCTCGCGCTCGAGCCTGCGCTCCAGCGCGAAGCGGCTGTCCCGGGTCTCCTCTTCGGTCTCCTCTTCCGTAAGCGACGTGAGGATCGGGTGCGTCATCGTGTGCGAGCCGATCGTGACGGTGCGCGCGTTCAGGCGCTTGAGCTCATGCCAGCCGGCGAGGTCGAACTCTTCGCGCTGTTCTTCGGTCGGCCGGAAGCCCGGCGTCGCATCACGGATGAGCTTCTCCGCCCGGCGCCGCGCGGCGATTTTCAGCGTCTTCATCCATTCCACGATGCCTTCCACGTCCGCGGGTGCGCGCAGATCGGCGGCGAGCTCGGCCAACCCGCCCGCAGGAAGCGAGCGCAGGCGCTCACGCGCTTCGTGGTTCCAGAGCCAGCGGCGTTCTTCGATCAGGCCCGGGCAGACGAAAAACGTTGCGCTGAGGCCGAGCTCGCGGAGGATCGGATAGGCAACATCTACATTGCTGCGCAGCCCGTCGTCGAACGTGAGCGCGACGCGGGCGCGGCCGTTCTTCCCCTTCGCCAGTTCGTCAAGCGGAACCACCGGGAATGCCAGGCGAACGAGGCGCAGCTGCCGCTCGAGCGCGGCCGCATCGCGGCGCGGCGTGCCGTGGTACATGAGGATGCGGTCGTGCTGGAGCCCGAGCACACGCGGATTTTTCCACCCGGCGTCCACTTAGAATGGCTGCATGTCTAGTCCGATCTACCTAACGGACGATATCCGGCGCATCGAACGAGAGGCCGGCGACGTCAAACCCGCGCTCATGGAGCGCGCTGGAGCGGCCGCCGCCGAGCTCGCGGCGCGGCTTGCTTCCGACAAGCAGAAGGACGTATTGGTCGTCGCCGGTCCGGGTAACAACGGCGGCGACGCCAAGGTCGTCGCAGCGCTGCTCGGCGATCAATACTTCCGCGTCACATTGGTCGAGAAGCCGGAAATCCCGGCGGACAAGCCTTGGGCGCTCATTGTCGACGGCCTCTTCGGCATCGGCCTCGCGCGCGACGTCGATGGGGACTACGGGCGCCTGGTCGATTATGTGAATCGCCAGCGCTGCCCGGTGCTCGCGCTCGATGTGCCGAGCGGCCTGCATTCGGACAGCGGACGCGTGATGGGACGCTGCGTGCGGGCGACGCATACCATCACTTTCATCGGCCTGAAGCCCGGGCTGCTCACGCTCGACGGGCCGGACCATTGCGGCGAGATCGTCGTGGCCGACCTCGGTCTTCCGGCGCGGAAGGCGACGGCATGGGTCGCCTCGCCGCAGCTTTTCCAGGATGCGCTGAAGTCCCGGCCGCGCAATTTCCACAAAGGCATGGCCGGTTCGCTCGGCATCCTCGGCGGCGCGACCGGCATGAGCGGAGCGGCGCTCCTCGCCGGACGCGCGGCGCTCAAGCTCGGCGCGGGGCGAGTCTACGTTGGAATGCTGGACGCCACGCTGGCAGTGGATCCGGGATCACCCGAGCTGATGCTGCGCCATGCGGACGATATGCTCGGGCAGGACCTCGACGCGCTCGTGGTGGGTCCCGGAATCGGCGAGGGCGAGCGCGCCGAGACGCTCGTCGGCGCGGCGCTCGCAAGCGAGCTGCCCTGCGTGCTCGATGCGGACGCCTTGAACCTCATCTCGGAGAACGAAGACCTGCGCCATGCCTGTGCTCGCCGTCGGGCCGAGACCATCGTGACGCCGCATCCCGCGGAAGCCGGCCGCCTGCTCGCCGAGAGCACGGCGACCGTGCAGGCCGATCGCGTGAAGTCGGCGCGCGCGTTGTGCGAGAACCTGAACGCGCACGTCGTGCTGAAAGGCAACGGCAGCATCCTTGCCGCGCGCGACGGCCACTGGTTCGTCAACACGACGGGCAACCCGGGGATGGCAAGCGCCGGCATGGGCGATGTCCTCGCCGGCATGCTGGGCGCGCTGCTGGCGCAGCGCTACACCGGCGAGGCAGCGCTTGTGCTTGGCACGCACCTGCACGGAGCGGCGGCCGACGAGCTCGTCAAGAATGGCGTCGGGCCCGTCGGCATCACGGCAAGCGAACTCAACGATGCCGCGCGGCGGCTCTGGAACCAATGGCTCGGCATGTCTTGAAATCGCACTTCGTCGCAGTGCTACGCGTTTTCGCTGCAACCATTCTCCTCGCTGCGTGCGCAACGCCGCAAATTCCAGGCAACTACGAGGGCACGCTACAAGTCGGCCGCGATCTCGAACGGCGCGTGCGGGTGAAGCTCGAGCCCAACGGCCGTGCCGCCGTGTCGACGGCTCGCTGGGGAAGCTTTTCGTACCTTGCAGAGGGCGCGTGGAAGCGGGCCAATAACAGCATGATCATCGTCGACCTGACCAGCCCGAACCCGCAGCGGATAGTGTTTCAGCACAGCGGTGACCTTCTGATCGCCAAAGAATGGGATCGGTCGGTCTGGGGCGGGAGAGGACCCGGCGTGCTCCAGCTTGTGCGCTAGCATGCAAAGAAAAAAGGCCGCCGGATGAATCCCATTCGCGAACTGGTGATCGCTAATCGCATCCTCGCCAACGAGGACGTAGTCGACGCCTACGGCCATGTGAGCGTGCGAAATCCCGAGGCGCCCGATCGCTTCTTCCTGGCCCATTCCAAGAGCCCCGCATTGGTGGAAGCCACCGACATCGTCGAGCACACGCTCGATGGCCAGGCGGCGAAGCCGGAACAGCGAGCGCTGTACCTCGAGCGTTTCATCCATGCTGCCATCTACGAGGCGCGCCCAGAGGTGATGGCCGTCGTGCATGCGCATGCGGAGGATGTGCTGCCCTTCACCATTACCCGCGCAGCGCTGCGCCCGGTGATTCACTCCGGCGCGTTCATCGGCGCGGAAGTGCCGGTGTGGGACATCGCCGAGCGCTTCGGCGATCGGACCAACCTCCTGGTCACCGACCTGGCGCAAGGGCGCGACCTCGCGAAGCGACTGGGCGCCAACAACCTGGCGCTCATGCGCGGCCACGGCTTCGCGGCGGCAGCCCGCTCGCTCATCGACGTGGTGCGCATGTCGGTCTACCTGCCGCGCAACGCGCGCGTGCAGTTCAAAGCCATGCAGCTCGGCGAAGTGAAGCCGCTCAGCGTGGGTGAAATCCAGGCCCGCGCGGCCGGTCCGGGCTACAAGCCGCAGTCGCCCGAAACGCAGCGCGCCTGGCAGTATTGGGCGCAGCGCGCGGGCTGTGCCAGTCTGCTGAAAACCTAGAAGACCCTCGCCTGCGCGGTGGCGGATTCCAACATCGCCCGCGTGTGACGGGCGATCATCAGCTCCTCGTTCGTCGGCACCACCCACGCGGAAACGCCGCTCGCCACAGCGCTAATGCGTGGGCCACCCAGGACGTTTGCCTTGGCGTCGAGCTGGACACCCAGCCAGGCCGCATCGCGGCAAGCGCGCTCGCGGATCACCGCGGAGTTCTCGCCGATGCCGGCAGTGAAGACGATCGCATCCAAGCCGCCGAGCGCGGCGCATAGCGAACCCAGCTCACGGCGGATGCGATAGAGATAGAGATCTACAGCCAGCTTGGCGCGCGGCTCATCGCTCGCGAGCAGCGTGCGCATGTCGCTCGAGATACCCGATACGCCCAGCAGCCCCGACTGGTGGTAGATCAGCTTTTCGATGGCGCGCGCATCCATGCCACGCTGATCCATGAGATAGAGCATGACACCCGGGTCGATCGAGCCGCAGCGGGTGCCCATCGGCAAACCTTCCACCGCCGTGAAGCCCATCGTGCTCGCCACACTCTTGCCAGCATGGATCGCGCACATGCTGGAGCCCGCGCCGAGATGCAGCACCACCGTGCGCCCCTGCGCGGCCCTGCCGTCCAGCGACGGCAGCACAGAAGCGACGTACTCGTAAGACAGTCCGTGGAAGCCGTAGCGACGCAGACCTTCAGCATGCAAGGCGGCCGGCAGCGCGTACATCTGGGCGATCTCCGCATTGGTCCGATGGAACGAGGTGTCGAAGCAGGCAACCTGCCGAACCTCGGGCAAGCGATCGAGGAGCACTTTGATCGCCGCGAGGTTATGCGGCTGGTGCAGCGGCGCGAGCGGGATGAATTTCTCCAGCCCGCGCAGCACGGAAGCATCCACCAGTACGGGCTGCGTATACTCGAGCGCGCCGTGGACCACCCGGTGCCCAATGCCGGCCAGGCGCGCACCGCCGAGGTGTCCGCGGATGTGCGCGAACAAATGATCGAGGGCCCCGGAGTGGCCGAGCTCCGTTGCTTCGCCCCAACGTTTTTCGCCCGATACCACTCCCGCCCTCTCGTACGCGATGAAGTGCGGCGCGGTGTAGATGCCCTCGACTTGCCCGCGCAGCTCCAGCCGGAGCGCCTCGCCTTCCATCCTGAAGAGGGAAAACTTGATGCTGGAGGAGCCAGCGTTTATAACGGCGATCGCTTCCGTCATAAGAGGATCGTATGCGCAGCCCTGCCGCGGGACTTGATCTGACGCAATGACCGATTCACAGCGCGACCTGACGCGCGTCGTCCTCGCGGTGCTCTTCATCGGGGGGCTCATCGCCGCCACGTTCTGGATCCTGAGCCCTTTTCTCGGCGCACTGCTCTGGGCGGTCATGATCGTGATACCCACCTGGCCGCTCATGCGCGCGCTGGAGAAATTCCTCGGGCGGCGCTGGCTCGCTGTGACGGCGGCATCGCTGATCCTTCTGTTGATTCTTATCCTGCCGGTCCTCGCGACCGTTACGACGATCATCGGGCACGTTGAAGACATCCGCGGCTGGGCAAAGTACATCCGCAACTTCACTTTACCGGCGCCGCCCAGTTGGCTTGCCGGCCTGCCACTCGTCGGCGAGCGCGCTGCGCATCTGTGGCAGGAGGTGGCCGTCAAAGGCGTGGAGGCGCTGGGTGACACGCTCGCGCCTTATGCCGGCGATCTCGTCCAGTGGTTCATCGCGAGGATCGGGACCGTCGGAGTCATTCTGGTCCAAGTGGTGCTCACCATAGTCGCCACCGCAGTGCTTTACATTCACGGCGAACACGCGGCAGACGCGGCCCTGCGCCTTGGCGAGCGCCTCGCCGGCAAGCAAGGCGAAGCGGCAGTGCGACTCTCGGCGCAAGCGATCCGCGGCGTAGCGCTTGGCGTCGTCGTGACCGCCCTCCTGCAGGCCCTGATCGGCGGCGCGGGCCTCGCCATCGCCGGCGTACCGTTCGCCGCTGTTCTGACTGCGCTCATGTTCCTGCTCGCCGTGGCGCAGATCGGCGCCACGGTGGTGCTCATCGTGCCGGTGATATGGCTCTACTGGTCAGGGTCGCCGGGATGGGGAACTTTCCTCGTCGTCGTCCTGGTCATCACGGCCACGATCGACAACATCGTGCGCCCGATCCTGATCAAGAAAGGCGCCGATCTTCCGCTGCTCCTCGTCTTCATCGGCGTGATCGGCGGCCTCGTCACGTTCGGGCTGGTCGGAATTTTCGTCGGGCCGGTCGTGCTGGCGGTGAGCTATACGCTGTTACGTGCCTGGCTCGGAATGGCACCCGAGGTCAACGAATAGAGGCTACGGCATAGTTCTTCACCACCGGATTTGACGCCCCTCAAGACCCGCGCCTAGCAAGCGATACCGTTGGCGTTTCATTCGCTCTACGGACGGCACCTCGGCACGCGCCTTCGGCCCAACGGGCCGTTCACCTATTGTTTCTTTGCATACGGCCCTGGCGGCCATTTCGTCGCAGCGTCAGTCACGAACACCTGGTAATTCGCTTGCTGCGTTAGAGGAATATAGTTGGGCGCAGCGCGCGTCATGGCAGCGCTAATAGCTTGTGCGATCAAACCTGCAAGTGGATTGCCGCCCTGATTCTGCTGTTGGGGGCTGTATTGCATTGTTTTCTTCGCCTTCCAAAGCTGAGAACCATCATTTCGAAGGAGTTCATAATCGAAATCGACCGTCACCGTCGTGGAAAGTAATAGGTATCGCGCGTCCCACCTATTGATGGTGACATACAGCACCGCATCTGCTCCAAATAAACCGCATAGCTTTCCCGGCTCCATCTTGCGGACCATTTCCGGCTCATACAGTCCTTCCTGTTCCAGTACCACCTTGGTGGTGTTCACGGGAAAGACGTAGTAGCCGAGCTCTGCGATCGGAATGGTCAGCGTTGTTAGGACGTAATTCGACGCATCAACGTCAAGAGAGCGATTTACAACAGGAGCAACAAGAACGGAACGCGGCGGAGATTGGTAAAAAGCAGTCTGGCTCAGATCTGCCGTTGCACAGCCGCCGAGAATGACGACGTAGGTAGCCGCGAGCAGGGCATTTATTGCTTTCATTTCTCCTCCTTGCTCTTCAGCGGTTTCTGAAGGTTCGTGAGCATGGCATCCATCATCGGCCGGCTTTCCGGCCAGGCATCGCGCTCTTTTTTGTACCATTCCGACGCGCTCGTTCTGTCGCCCCCCTCCAAATAAAGCGTACCGAGTTCCGCGTACATTCCGGGACCAGGTTTCAAGTTGTGACTTTCAAGCGTCTTGAAGTGCTCCTGCATCGAAACGCGCATCTCCTCTGCACTGGTCGGGTTCTTGTAGTAGTTGTAGAGCTTTGTATCGTAGTCATCCCATTCGTAGATACGGTTGTTTGCGCAACCAGACGCCAGAACCGCGACCCAAATCGCCACAATTGATTTCTTCATTGTTTGGTTAGCAGCACAGTTCGAGTTGCACCATCGCCTAGATAGACCCGTTCCTCAAAGACCGGGCGCCCTTGTCGCTCCACCTTCACAACATGGGTTCCAGAGAGAACCTTTAATGCGTTGTGGCCTGCCACGTATCCATCAGCAGTTCCCATGTCGAGACCATCTACGAACACGCGGTATGCGCTCGGAGCGTCGTTCTCATCTGCCATCTTGAACGAGAGCTGAGGCCGAAGGTCTACCACCTCCTGTTTTTCTGTAGGCAGTTGGATGCAAGCCGCGGCAACTAGGACAGCCATTGACCAAAGTCGTCGCATGCGATTACTCCCTGTAGACGACAGTTAGTTTGTCCGGGGCGAAGCCCTGTAGTGATCCATCTGTCACCGTCGCGACAGATCCCTCATTAGTTTCGCTGTCACCGAAGGACGTTTGGAGCTGTATCGTGGCGATGCGACGTCCAGGCAGCTTCACATCGAAACCGGTTTGCGGAGACTTGATCTTCTCGCCACGCGTCTCCACCGACAGTTGCATCCCAGGCTTTAACCCTTGGCTTTTTCCGCCACTAATGAAAACTTGGTTCTGATCAACTTTCAGGATGGCGGTGCTCCAAGGACTCTTGGTAACTTCAGAAATCAACTTACTTACCGCCGAGGCCACCGCAGTTCTTATAGCCGTATCGTTTAGCGTTGCGTCATAAGCTGCTTGGGACCCGAAACCAGCAACGGAGGCGCTCTCTGTGGATGACTCGCCAGCACCGGACATGGACTGGACGACTTGAGCGGTCGTGGTATCAACCAGCCTGAGGTCAACTTTTGCAAAAGCAACTTGGCGTTTCGTCTGCGAGAAGAATCCTGTCTCACCGATCGTCTTGCGTCCGAATTCGGTCAACGAACCGACAACGAGGACGTCGACGCCGACAAGGTTTAGCTTCCCACCAGAGATGCGCGATTCTTCGACGACCCGACCGAGGTCGGGTCTCTCGAAAACGAGGAACTGACCCGATTCCGTAAGCGCTTTACTCAGCATGTCCGTAACCTGCTTCCCCAATGGATCATCGAAGCGGTCGCGAAGCAAGGAGCGCCCGTAGGCTGTCTCATTCGTGACACGGCCAAGAGCGATCTTGCGCTTCAGAGCGGGCTTGGTAGGCTGCTGCTGGACAATCCTCTGTTGAGCCTCTCGTTGGGCCGCAACGTTATGTTGTGATTCAACTTGCGCCACAGGCGGAGTCTGTGTGGCGCAAGAAGCAAGAAGCACTACAGCGATAGGACTAAGAACTACGCACAGCCTTGTAGGCGTGGCAAGGCCCGCCATATACCCCTCCCCCCCAAAGCGCTCCGAATGGCGCGGAGCATCTTTGTACCGAAGAAGCGTGATACGGACAAGTGCTCGCGAGGTCGGACTAACGCCGCATTAGGGGTTTTCAAATAGCGGCGATTGCATTCGGCACGAAGCGAGGAATGTCGCGACATTGCTTTGGTCTTGTTCAGCCAAAGCAGACCTCCCCCAAGCCCTCGTAGGCAGGGAAAGCTGTCGACAATGCTTCCCGTCACCTACGGAAGTCGCTAAGTCACCGAGTCACGGTGACCACGGCACATCGGGTGGGACCGGCTCAGGCTCGCCCGATCGAACCGTCACGCGCTGCCCGGCGTAGAAACGCGATTGATCACGCACGCGGAAGATGCGCCGCTCGCCGTCGTCCATCATTACGTCGATCTCATACCCGCTCTGCACGAGCTGCGCCTGCATCTCGGGCGACCCGGCGGCCCCGAAGCTCCATTTTTTGTCGCTCGACGGAACGCTGCGCCCGATCGGCCGATGGATCACCGCACCGACGGGCGGAGTGTCCTCGATGTCGGACGGCACGCCAACGGCCGCCCTGCCCACCGGCGGCGGCAGGCGGTCTGGACTGATGTGGACTTCGCGAATCGCCATCACCTTGCCTTCGGTGACCGGTACTACGCGCAAGTCGAGCGGCCGGCGCTCTTGCGCCGTAGCCGGGATGGCTAGACATATCCCCAAGACGACGGCGAGCCACCTCCCGCATATCCCGTGCACGCCGAGATTGAGAACGTGAGGACGAATTCGTCGTAGCGGGTTCATCAAGAGTCGCTGACCGGCCATATTACGCCGCGTCGGCGTCCCGCCTCGCCGCTAGAGCCTCTCCTGCAGGAATTGCAGCACCAGCACCTCGTCTCGCCGCAAGGCCGCGCCGCGTTGACCGCGAGCGCGGCGCCGCATCGGCGGCGGCTGCGGGATGGTCTCGCCCAACAGGTAGGCGCTGAGGAGCGCCGGATGGACGTAATACTTGCGGCAGACCGCTCGCGTATTGCCCAGGCGCTCGGCCACCGCGTCGATCGCCGCGATGACATTGCGATCCGCTTCGCGCCGGCTCGCCGCAGGGCCTTGGCGGCGCAATTGCACTGCGGCGAGCATCGTGCCGCCCCAGGTGCGGAAGTCCTTCGCCGTGATGTCGCGGCCCGAGAGCTCGCGCAGATAGTCGTTGACGTCGTCGGACGTGACGAGGTGCCGCTTGCCGGCGGCGTCCAGATACTGGAAGAGCTCCTCGCCCGGCAGGTCGCGGCAGCGCTGGATGATGCGCGCGAGGCGCGGATCGGCGACCGCGATGGTGTGCTCCACGCCGCTCTTGCCGCGGAAGCTGAAGCGCAGCATCGAGCCGTCGATCTTCAGGTGCCGGCGGCGCAGCGTGGTGAGTCCGTACGAGCGGTTCTCGCGCATGTACTCGTCGTTGCCGACGCGGATCAGCGTCTTGTCGAGCAGCATCACCACGGTGGCGAGGAGCTGCTTGCGCCCGAGGTCGACCGAGCCCAAATCGTGCTCGATGCGCTCGCGCAGCCGGGGCAGCACTTCGCTGAATTCCAGCATGCGCCGGAACTTGGAGCGGTCGCGCGCCTCGCGATATTGCGGGTGATAGCGGTATTGCTTGCGCCCGCGCGCGTCGCGCGCCGTCGCCTGGATGTGGCCGTCGGGATTCGGGCAGATCCACACATCGGTCCAGGCCGGCGGTATCGCGAGCGCATTGAGCCGCTTTCTTATGGTTGCATCGCTGATGCGCGCACCGCCGGGTGCGTAATAGGCCCAGCCGCCGCCCACGCGCGTGCGCCGGATGCCGCGCACGCCGTCGGTGACGTAGCGCAACCCGGCGCGCGTCGCCGACTTGCGGGAGCCGGCTTCCTTTGCGCTCGGTCGCGTCACGCGACTTTGATCTTGGCCTTCGGCTCCGGGTACGGATAAAGCATGTTGAGCGCGACGGACTGGCCGCTCGCCTGCACGATGCGCACGTGCTCTCGCCGCAGCTCGCGTGCGTGGCGCACGCCGCAGGAGTGGGCAATCATGTCGATCTCGCGGTTCATGTTCATCGCGTAGTTCGCAACCCGCAGGTACTTCTCCTCCACCACCAGCGCGCGCTGCAGGCGCTTGTTGTGCGTGGTGACGCCGGTCGGGCACGTGTTCTGGTGGCAGCGCAGCGCCTGGATGCAGCCGAGCGAGAACATGAAGCCGCGCGCAGTGTTGATGAAGTCCGCGCCCACGCAG
>DASQGW010000153.1:0-72193 GCA_035632415.1 Burkholderiales bacterium
CGGGCATCGGGCACCGCCTTTACCTCGAAGCCTTCGCCGCTGAGGTATTTCACCAGCAGGTCGCGCAAGCGCTGGTCGTCGTCCACCACGAGGATGCGGGTCTTGAGCTCGGCCATAGGGCAAGGAAGGCGTGAGGCAATACATTGTTACAAAAATTGGGTGACGCGACACCCTCGCAAACGAGCCTCCCGGTACCATGCCCCCACGCATGAAGGTCCTCGCCGCCTCGCTCACCACGATTCTGGTACTGACGCTCGCGTCAGCCGGCGCCTTTGCGCAGCGCGGCGGCGATCGCCAGCCCCGCAGCTTCGGGGGCAAGAACCAGGGCATGAGCAAGGACCAGCGCGAGCGCATGCGGCAGGACATGCGCAACGTCTACCAGGACAAGGGTGCGCAGAACCGGCCGCCGCAGCAGCGCCAGATGTCGCCGGAAGAGCGCGAGAAGCTGCGCCGCGACATCCAGGATGCCAACAAGAACCTCAGGCGCTAGGCCCGGCTAGAGCGGCGCCTGCGGATCCACCTTGAGCGCGGTCTCCCGCGCCGGGTCGTTCGCCGCCGGCGCGCTATAGAACCGCAGCGTGTTCTTGCCGGCCTGCTTGGCGGCATACATCGCCGTGTCGGCGTGCTTCATGAGCGCGGCCGCATCGATCGCATCGTCGGGCAGCACGCTGATGCCGATGCTCGCGCTGACCTGGACGTCGCCGCCCGGCACGGCGAACGGGCGCGGGATCTCGGCGAGGAGCTTGCGCGAGACGGTCTCCACCGGCACCAGGTCCTGGATGTCTTCCAGCACGACGAGGAACTCGTCGCCGCCCAGCCGCGCGATGAGATCGCTCGCTCGCAGGTGCTTGCGCAGGCGCGCGGCGACCTCGACAAGCAATGCGTCGCCCGCATCGTGGCCGTGCACGTCGTTCACCTGCTTGAAGCCGTCGAGGTCGAGGAACACCACGGCGAGCTTGCTTCCGCGCCGGCGCGCTCGCTGCACCGACTGCTCGAGCGAGGGGCCGAGGCTCGTGCGGTTGGCAAGCCCGGTGAGCGCGTCGCTATAGGCGAGCGAGGAGATGCGCTCGCGTGCGAGCGCGATCTCGGTAATGTCGCGTCCTACCCCGCGATAGCCGAGAAAGCGGCCGCCCTCGCCATAGCGCGGCTCGCCGCTCAGCGAGAAGTAGCGCACGGTGCCGTCCGCCATGCGGCGCATGACCTCGAAGTCGCGCACCGGCAGGCGGTGGTTGACGGTGGCGCGCAGCTCGGCCCAGCCGGCTTCGTCGGGCACATGAGCGTCCGGATAGCTCGGACCATGCACGAGCTGCGTGATGCGGTGGGCTTGGTCGGTTTCCCAGAAGAAGTCGGAGGAAAGCTGGGTGAGGGCGCGGAAGCGCCCTTCGCTCTCGCGCAGCGATTCCTCGACGCGCTTTCTCTGCAGGAACTGGCCGATCTGGCTGCCGATCACCCGCGAGGCCGCGAGCAGCCGCCGGTCGGGCTCCCGCAGCTTGGGGCTCGAGAAGCTCAGCACGCCGATCGTGCGTCCCTCGGCAACGGCGGGGAAGGAAAACGTGCCGCGAATGCCGGTGCCCTCGGCGAGCGATTTCTCGCGCACGCGCGGATCGGTCTGGCCGTCCGCGCTCCAAAGCGGCTCGCCGCTCGCGAGCACGTTGCCGACGAGGCCTTCGCCCGGCCCATAGACGAGCGAGCGCGAGCGCTCGACGAATTGCTGGAAGCCGGGCTGCGCGACACACCAGGCGTCCTGGAAGCGCAGCGCTTTCGCACCCTCGTCGAGCTGGAAGTATCGGCCGCACGCCCAGTTCTCGGCTTCGCAGACGGCCCGCAGCACGGCCACGAGGCCGCTCGAGCTGAACTCGGCGCCAGCGAGGAGCCCCGCCACCTTGTGCTCCAGGCGCAGCATCATCTCCGCGCGCTTCTGCGCCGTGGCCTCGCGGCCGACCCCGCGGTAGCCGGTGAATCGGCCCGCATTTGCACCCTCGGTGTCGAAGATCGGCTCGCCGCTCACCTGCATGTAGCGCAGCGTGCCGTTGGCCAGCTCTCGCCACATGAGCACGTCGTGGAACGGCTGGCGCGCAGCGAGCAGCGTGCGGTGGGCGTCCCAGCCGCCCTCGATCTCGAGGCCGGGGCTCGCCCAGCGCGGCATGCCGATCAGCCTCTGGCGCAGCGCCTCGTCGCCGCCGGCGACGTTGCGGCCCTCCAGCCGGGTGAAGCGGTACTCGGCATCCTGCTCCCAGTACCAGTCGGAGGAGAGCGCGGTCAGGCTGCGAAAGCGCTCCTCGCTCTCGCGCACCGACTGCTCGGCCGAGGTGCGCTCGAGGTACTGGCCGATCATCGCTGCAATGACCTGCAGGGCCTGCTGCAAGCGCTTGTGCGGCGCGCGCATGCGCCGGCTCCCGGCGTCGAGCACGGCGATAACGCGTCCCGCGGCCCGGATGGGGACCACGACGGCGGCGGCGGCCCAGCTCGGCTCGCCGGCTCGCCACGCACTGTCGGCAAGCGCGGCATGCTTTGCAGCCTCGAGCACCGGATCGCCCCAGTGCGCGTAGCGCTGCAGCAGGTCGGCGCGCTCGTCGAGCTTCCAGATCTCCGCTGAGTCCCACCCCTCGGACTCGCAGAGTGCCTGCAGCACGCGGGCGAGCGCCTCTTGCGGCGGCGCGTTTTCGGCCAGCCGGCGCGTGATGCGATGCTCGAGCCTGAGCAGGCGCTCGACGCGCTTCTGCGCGGTGACGTCCCGGCCAATACCGCGGTAGCCGCTGAAGGCGCCCCGCGCATCGAACACCGGCTCGCCCGAGGTGAGCACGTAGCGGCGGCTGCCGTCCTCGAGCTCGCGCCACATTAGCAGGTCGCGGAACGCCTGGCGCGCATCCAGTGCCGCACGGTGCGCGTCCCAGCCGCCCTCGATCTCGATGCCGGTCTCCCACCGGCGCTTGCCGATGATGCGCTCGGCGAGCGCCTGTTCGGTGCGATCGCCGCTTCGCACCTGCACGAGCGTGAACCGCAGCTCCGCGTCCTGCTCCCAGTACCAGTCGCTCGCGAGGCCCCCCGTGACGCCGCGCGGAGCGCGTCTTTTCCTTGCCTTCGCCATCTTCTTTCCGATGAACTGTACTACGCGCGCACGAGATGCGCGATGGAGCTTGCGTAGTACTGGACGAGAGGCCATCGCGCTCCTCCACCAGGCGGCGCAGCCGCAGCATGCGCAGGCCGACCGTGAGCGAGTAGTCGAAATCGGCGCGCGGCACGTAGATGTGACCGCCGCGCGCATGCAGCAGCGCCACGAGCTGCGCAACCTCGGCCTTCAGCTCGAGCTCGGAGCGCCTGGCGGCGCGTCCGCTGGAAGGGCCGGATGCGAGGATCGCGAGCCAGAGCGGCGCGGCGATCACGCGCGCCTCTCGCGATGGAAGAGGTAAAGACCGCTCGTGACGACGATCGCCGCGCCGACCCACACCGCCGGGGCCGGCAGGTCGCCGAACACGACATAGCCGAAGAGCGCCATGTAGACGACCTGCTGGTACTGGAACGGCGCGGTCACGCTGGCGCGCGCATAGCGGTGCGCCGCGGCGAGGAAGTAGTGGCCGACCGCGCCGAACACGCCGAGCAGGCAGGCCACCGTCCATTTCTGCGCGGTGTCGGGCCACTCCCAGCCGGCGATGGCGAAGGGCGTGAGGAGGAGCGCCGCGCCGACTGCCGGCAGGTATTGGATCGTCTCGGGCGTCTCATAGGCGGCGAGCCGGCGCGTCATCAGCATGAACATCGCGTAGATCACCGCGTTCACGAGCGAAGCGAGCATCGCCGGGTGGAAGCCCGCCGAGCCCGGGCGCACGATGACGAGCACGCCAACGAAGCCGGCCGCGATCGCCGCCCAGCGCGCGGCATCCAGGCGCTCGCCGAGGAAGACCGTGCTGATGAGCGCGATCAGGATCGGCACGGTGAAGAAGATCGAAGAAGTCACCGTGAGCTGCAGGTACTGCAGTGCCCAGAAGTTGATGCCGGTCATCGCCACGAACATGAGCGAGCGCAGCGCATGCCAGCGCCAGTAGCGCGTCCGCACCAGCGCCCTCCCGCGGAGCGGGAAGAGCACTGCGCCGGCGATGAGCGCATGCAGCACGAAACGCAGCCACACCACCATGATGACCGGCATCGAGCCTACGAGCCACTTCGCGCTGCCATCGAGCAGCGTGAAGAGGAGGTAAGCGAGGGAAACGAGGCCGACGCCGACGAGACGGTTGCGGGCGCTGTCGGCGTGCAGCAATCAGGACTTCTCGTCGAGACCGGCGAGGTAGGCGTCGAGCGGGAATTCGCTGCCGTCGCGGTTCTGCAGGCGCGCGCCCTCGGCGCGCAGCTGCGAGAGCAGCTTCAGGACGAGCGAGCAGGCGAGCCAGACGGCGTGGAAGGAGTCGACGCCGCGCACTTTCAGCGGGTCTTTTTGCAGCGGCTTGATCTGCACTTGGGCGACCCAGGAGCCGCCTTCGGCTTCTTCGGGCGGACGGATCCTCGCGTCCAGCTCGACCCGCTTGCCGTCCGCGAGAATTGCCGTCACCAGCAGCTTGGCGGTGAGCGCCTTTACCACGGGATCGGCGAGCCGTCGTAGGAGAGGAATCTGCCGCTATCCGAGGCCTTGAGGCCGGCGATGACCTTGCGCAATCCGGCGACGGAGGTTTCGGCGGCGAGCGGCGCACCGGCGCCGCCCATGTCGGTGCGTACCCAGCCGGGACTCAGCGCCACCACGATCACATCCTTGCCGGCGAGATTCGCGGCAAGGCCTTTCACCAGCATGTTGAGCGCCGCCTTGCTGGTCGCGTAGGGCAGCGTCATGCCGCTCGACTCGGCGATCGAGCCGAGCCGGCTCGACATCATGGCGATCACCTTCCGCTTGCTCGCCGCCACGTTTTCCACCAGCGCCTCGGCGAGCGCTGCCGCGCCGAGCACGTTGACGCGCAGCAGCTCTTCCCATGAAGAAAAATCGAAGCTGCCGAGCGCGCTGCCGCGCTTGCCGATGATGCCGGCATTGCAGAAGAGGACATCGAGCGGGACGCCGCGCAGCGCCTTGGCAAGGCTCGCGATCTGCCCGCGATCGGTGACATCCACCCTCTGCCGCTCGACACCGGACGCAAGCTTGGCCTTCGCATCGCGCACGGTGCCGATCACGCGCCAGCCCTCTTCGGCGTATTGCCGGGCGAGCTCGAAGCCAAGGCCGCGACCCGCGCCGCTGATGAGGATGCTGCTCAAGTCAGTCGGGCACGGGGACGGTGCGAAAGGTCGCCTCGAAGAGCGCGCGCTCGTCGTCGTCGATGAGCGCGCTGCCCAGCGTCTTCGCGCGCTGGTAGTGCATTCTGTGCAGCGACTGCTCGCCATTCGCGGCCGCCGCGTTCGCCATCACGGCATGGGCAAAGGCGACCTGCCACGCGGGGATGTCTTCATCATCCTCATGGCTCGTCACGAACGCAAAAGCCTCGCGCGCATACTGCAATGCTTGCTTGCCGTTGCCGAGCAGGGCATGCACCTGCCCGAGGAGGATCGCGGCGCGAGCGCGCTCGAGCTCGTCGTCCACCTCGCCCCAGTGCGCCGCGATCGCATTCGCCGCGGCGAGCATCTCCTCGTCCTCTGTCTTTGTCCGAGAGGGCTTCTCGGCGAGCCGCCACGCACGGCCATTGAGCTCGTCGGGTTCCATGGCGCGTAATTTACAGCGCGCCGATCACCGCTGCAGTGACCTCGCGCGTGCGGGCATTGCCGCCGAGGTCCGGCGTGAAGATTCTCCTCGCTGTCACCGCCTCGACGGCCTGCATCAGCCGTGCGGAGCCCCGGGTTTCACCGAGGTGCTCGAGCATCATCGCAGCGGTCCAGAAGGTGGCGATCGGGTTGGCGACACCTTTCCCGGTGATGTCGAACGCCGAGCCGTGGATCGGCTCGAACATCGAGGGAAAGCGGCGCTCGGGATTCAGGTTCGCCGTCGGCGCTATGCCGAGCGACCCGGAAAGCGCCGCCGCCAGGTCCGACAGGATGTCCGCGTGCAGGTTGGAGGCCACGACGGTGTCGAGGGCGCCAGGGTTCAGCACCATGCGGGTTGTCATTGCGTCGACCAACATCCGCTCGGTCTTCACGTCGGGGAAACTCTTGGCGACTGCGTAGAAGATCTCGTCCCAAAGCACCATGCCGTGCCGCTGGGCATTGGACTTCGTCACCAGGGTCAGGTGCTTGCGCGGGCGTTTGCGCGCCAGCTCGAAAGCGAAGCGATGCACGCGCTCGACGCCGCTCCGCGTGAAGGTCGCGATCTCCATCGCCACCTCGTTGTCGAGGCCGGTGTGCACGCGTCCGCCCGCGCCGGAGTACTCGCCTTCGGTGTTTTCGCGCACGATGACCCAGTCGATCGCGGCGCCCTTGTCCAAGGGCGATTTGATTCCGGGCAGGACTCGCGCCGGCCGCACATTGGCGTACTGGTCGAAGCCCTGGCAGATCGGCAGGCGCAGGCCCCAGAGCGAGAGATGGTCCGGCACGTCGGGCGCGCCGACGGCGCCGAAGAAGATGGCGTCGAATGCCTTCAGCTTCTCGAGTCCGCCTTCGGGGATATAGCGGCCGGTCTGCTGGAAGCGCTTCGAGCTCCAGTCGAAGTGCTCGAACTCGAGGCGAAAGCCGTCCTGCAGCTTCTCGAGGACTTCAATTCCCGCCGGAATGACCTCGTTGCCGATCCCGTCGCCGGGAATGGCAGCGATGCGGTACGTCTTCACGCAGGCACTTTGGACTGCGCGCGAACCGCTTCCGCGACGGCCGCGCCCACTTCGGCGGTGCTCGCCTTGCCCTTCATGTCGGGCGTGTGCGGTCCGTCGATGATCACCTGCTCGATCGCCTTCACGATGTCGGCGGCCGCCTTGTGATGGCCGAGGTGCTCGAGCATCAGCGCCCCGGACCAGATCGTCGCGAGCGGGTTGGCGATCTTCTTGCCGGCGATGTCCGGCGCCGAGCCATGCACCGGCTCGAAGATGGAGGGTGCGGTGCGCTCGGGATTGATGTTGCCCGAGGCGGCGATGCCGATCGTTCCCGCCGTGGCCGGGCCGAGATCGGAAATGATGTCGCCGAAGAGGTTCGAGGCGACGATGACGTCGAAGCGGTCGGGGTTGAGCACCATCTGGATGGTGAGCCCGTCGATGTGATACCAGCTCGTGCGCACATCGGGGTAGTTCTTGCTCATCGCGGCGAAGCGCTCGTCCCAGTAAGGCATGGTGATCGAGATGCCGTTCGACTTCGTCGCCGAGGTCACGTGCTTTTTCCGCGTGCGCGCGAGCTCGAACGCATACTTCATGATGCGGTCGGTGCCCTTGCGCGAGAACACGGCCTGCTGCATCACGACCTCATCGGGGGTATTTTCCCTGAAGCGACCACCAATTCCGCCGTATTCGCCCTCGGTGTTCTCGCGGATCACGTAGTAGTCGATGTCGCCGGGCTTGCGGCCGACGAGCGGGCAGGGCATGCCCTTGAACAGGCGCACCGGCCGCAGGTTCACGTAGAGATCGAAGATGCGGCGGAAGTCGATCAGCAAGCCCCAGACCGAGATGTGGTCGGGCACGCGTTTCGGATCGCCCACCGCGCCGAAGAAGATCGCGTCGAACGTGCGCAGGATGTCGGGCGCGTCATCCGGGCGCATTCTTCCGTGCTTCATGTAGTAGTCGCAGCTCCAGTCGAACTCCGTCCAGTTGAGACGGATGCCGTGCTTGGCACCGACCGCTTCGAGAACGCGCACGCCTTCCGGAATCACTTCGCGGCCGATTCCGTCGCCGGGGATGACTGCTATGCGATGTTCTTTCATGGCGGGCAGTATATAGAATCGCCCATGCGAGATTTTCGAAAATTCGCGGCTTTCGAAACGTCGAGCGAATGGTGCTCGGTCGCGCTCTCGGTCGATGGAGACATCGTCGGCACCGAGCGGCGCGCAGGCCATCGCCACTCGGAGCTTGCGCTGCCCATGCTAGAAGACTTGCTGGCGAATGCGAGCTTGCGGATGCCCGATCTCCAGGCGATCGCATTCGGAGCCGGGCCGGGATCGTTCACCGGCCTGCGTATCGCCTGCGGGCTTGCGCAGGGCCTGGCGCTCGCGCGCGAACTGCCGGTGATCGGCATCTCTTCGCTGGAGGCGATCGCCGAGGAATCGGGCGAATCGCGCGTCGTGGCTTGCATCGATGCGCGGATGCGCGAAGTGTATTATTCGGCGCTCGAAAAGAAGGGCGAGCGGTGGCAGGAGGTGGTCGCGGCGCAGTGCCTCGCGCCGGAGAACGCGCCAAGGCCGCCGGGCACGGACTGGATCGGCGTCGGCAACGGCTTCGCGGTGTATGGAAATCTCGGATTGAAGAAAGTGCTGCCCGAAGTGCATCCCACCGCGATCGCGGTGGCGCGCCTCGCCAGGCCGCGGCTCGCGGCCGGTGAGGGTGTTGACGCGGCGCGCGCAGCGCCGACCTACGTCCGCGACAGGGTCGCGTTCACCAAGGCGGAGCTTGCAGCCCGATGAGCGCGGTCCTCAAGGACGATCCCGAGCTCGAGCGGATGCGGGATGAAGACCTGGCCGAGGTGATGGCGATCGAGCAGGCGATCTATACGCACCCGTGGACGCAGAACAATTTTGTCGACTCGATCCGCGCGGGCTATGAATGCCGCACGTGGCGGCTGAACGGCGAGCTCGTCGGCTACTTCATCCTGATGGTGGCGGCCGGTGAGGCGCACCTTCTCAATCTTTCGATCGCGCAGCCGCACCAGCGGCGGGGCTACGGCGCGGTGCTGCTCAGCGAGGTGAGCGCGCTTGCACGCGGCCTCGGCGCGATGAATGTCTTCCTGGAAGTAAGGCCGAGCAATCGTGCCGCGCAGAAGCTCTATACCCGCTTCGGCTTCCGCAAGGTCGCGGTGCGCCGCGGCTACTATCCGGCGCACGCCGGCCGCGAAGACGCCCTCGTCTTTTCGCTCGCGCTGTGACGCGCCGGCACGAGGTGCTCGCCGAGATGGGCCTCGCGCCGGTCTGGCGGCTGCGCCGCAGCAATCAAGGCGGTCCGGCGAGCGAGCCGCTCGTCCCCGCGGAGGCGGGGACCCCGTGGATC
The DNA here is from genome assembly GCA_035632415.1 of Burkholderiales bacterium. Lineage (GTDB taxonomy): Bacteria > Pseudomonadota > Gammaproteobacteria > Burkholderiales > SG8-39 > SCGC-AG-212-J23. The sequence goes on from DASQGW010000153.1 coordinate 9,078, forward strand.
GAGATCAAGCGGGCCGTCCCGGCCTGCACCGCCTGCGCTCTGCACAAGACGCGCACGCAGACGGTGTTCGGGGTCGGCGACGAGCAGGCCGACTGGATGCTGATCGGCGAAGCGCCGGGTGCGGAGGAAGATCGGCTCGGCGAGCCTTTCGTCGGCCAGGCCGGGAAGCTCCTCGACAACATGCTCGCGGCGATAAGTCTCAAGCGCGGCGAGAACGTCTACATCGCGAACGTGCTCAAGTGCCGGCCGCCCGGCAATCGCAATCCGGAGCCCGATGAAGTCGAGAAGTGCACGCCGTTCCTCAAGCAACAGATTGCGCTCGTGCAGCCGAAGCTGATCATCGCCATGGGGAGGTTCGCGGCCCAGACGCTGCTCGCGAGCGACGCGACCATCGCCAGCCTGCGCGGGCGGGTGTTCCGCTACGAGGGCGTGCCGCTCGTCGTCACGTATCACCCGGCCTACCTGCTGCGCAACCTTCCCGACAAGGCGAAGGCCTGGGCCGATCTCGTCTTCGCCAGGAAGACGATGGCTGCGCTCTAGCCGGGGCGCTTCATGTGCGGGTCTTCGGCGCGCGCGAAGGCGAGCAGACGCTCGAGCTCTTCGGCATGCGCGCGGCGGTTGTGCAAGTACCAGAGCTGCACGAGCCCCATGGTGCAGGAGACGAAGAGGCCGAAGAGCAGCACCACGAGGTAGATCGACTGGCCGACGTTCAGCAGGAGCGAGTACATCGCGATCATCAGGAGGATCGAGACGTTCTCGTTGAAGTTCTGCACTGCGATCGAGCGCCCGGCGCCGACGAGGTGATGGCCGCGATGCTGGAGCAGCGCGTTCATCGGCACGACGAAGAAGCCCGCCAGGCCGCCGATCACGATCATGAGTGCCACGGCAAGCCATACCTGGGTGACGAAGATCATGGCGATCACGACGACGCCCATGACGATGCCGAGCGGAATAACGCGCACCGAGCGGTCGAGCGACACCCAGGCGGACGCAAGGATCGCGCCGATCGCGATGCCGACCGCCGTGACCCCCTGCAGGATCGCGGCCTTGGAGAGGTCGAAATGCAGTGCGACGCGCGCCCACTCGATGACGATGAACTGGAGCGTCGCGCCTGCGCCCCAGAAGAGCGTGGTGACGCCGAGCGAGATCTGCCCGAGGCGATCCCTCCAGAGAAGCCCGACGCAGCGCGCGAAGTCGCCGAGCGTCTGCAGCGGATCGGCCGGCAGGTGCTTGAGCGTCACGCCGGTGCGCGGCACCTCGAGGTTGAAAAGCGCGGCGACGGCGTAGACCACCACGATGATGGCGATCGCCGCTTGGGCCGGCGTGTCGATGCCGGTATCGATGAACGGAAAATCGAAGTGCAGCAGCACGCCGGAGACCTTGGCATGCAGCAGCAGCCCGCCGATCATCGTCCCCAGGATGATGGAGGCGACCGTCAGGCCCTCGATCCAGCCGTTCGCGACGACCAGCTGGCGGTGGGGCAGGTACTCGGTGAGGATGCCGTACTTCGCCGGCGAATACGCCGCGGCGCCGAGGCCGACGACCGCGTACGCGGCGAGCGGGTCCAGTCCCCACAGCATGAGCACGCAGCCGACGATCTTCACGCTGTTGGCGAGGAACATCACCTGGCCCTTCGGCAGGCGATCGGCGAAAGCGCCGACATACGGCGCGAGCAGGACGTAGGAGATGACGAAGAAGAACTTCAGGTACGGCGTGAGCCAGGAGGGCGCGTCGGCCTGCATGAGCAGCGCGATCGCCGCGACCAGCAGCGCATTGTCGGCGAGCGACGAGAAAAACTGCGCCGCCATGATGATGTAGAACCCGCGATTCACGTGGCTTTCATGCCCGTCTCCTCCCCCGAGGAGGGCGGGCGTTTATAGCACAATAGGGACCATGCCCCGTCCGATCCGCGCCGCCATCTCGGCGAGCGCTTTCGCACAGAATCTTTCCGTCGCTCGCCGCCATGCCGGCGCGGCGAAGATCTGGGCGGTGATCAAGGCGAATGCGTATGGCCATGGCCTCGAGCGCGCGGCGAGCGCGCTTGCCGCCGCCGATGGCTTCGCCGTGCTCGACTTCCAGGAGGCGGCGCGGCTGCGCCTTGCCGGTGTAACGAAACCGATTCTCATGCTGGAAGGCGTGTTCAAGCCGCTCGACGTGCCGCTTCTCTCCCAGTACGCGCTCACGCCGGTCATCCACAACGCCGAGCAGGTCGACATGCTGCGCACGGGAGAGCTCCACGGCCCGCTCGACATTTATCTGAAACTGAATAGCGGCATGAACCGCCTCGGCTTCACCCCGGAGAACCTCGGCGCAAGCTACCGGGCGCTTCGCGAGAATCCGCGGATCCGGTCGATCACTCTGATGACGCATTTCGCCGATGCCGATGGTCCTACGGGGGTCAAGGCGCAGCTTGAATGGTTCGGGGAAATGACACAATCTTTCCCGCACAAGCGCTCGCTCGCGAATTCCGCCGCGCTGCTCAGGTTTCCCGAGGCGCACGGCGAATGGGTGCGGCCCGGAATCATGCTCTATGGGTGCTCGCCTTTTGCCGATCGTCCCGCGGGGACACTTGACCTCAGGCCCGCGATGACGCTCACCTCCGAGATCATCGCGATGCAGCATCTACAGGCCGGAGAACGCGTCGGCTACGGCTTCAGTTACGAGGCGGTCGGCGAGCTCGAGATCGGCATCGTCGCCTGCGGCTATGCCGACGGCTATCCGCGCCACGCGCCGGTCGGCACGCCGGTGCTCGTCAACGGGCAGCGCACCCGCATCGTGGGTCGCGTATCGATGGACATGATCACCGTGGATTTGAGCGGCATGGCCGACGCCGGCGTCGGCTCGCCGGTCACGCTTTGGGGCGAAGGCCTCTCGGCCGACGAGGTCGCCGCCGCGGCCGGCACGCTCAGCTACGAGCTCCTCTGCGCGCTCGCGCCGCGCGTCCCGGTCACCGAGGTGCCGTAGTGGCGAAGGCGAAGACGGCCTACGTGTGCGCGGAATGCGGCGCCTCCGCGCTGCAATGGTTCGGCACTTGCCCTTCGTGCGGCGCCGCCGGCACGCTGACGGAGACGGCGGTGGAGAAGGGCGGCGCGACCCACCGCTACGCCGCCGAAGGAGCCAAGGCGATCGCCCTTGAGGCAGTCAACGCGAGCGAGCTCGAGCGCATGCCAAGCGGCCTGCCGGAGCTCGACCGCGCGCTCGGCAGCGGCCTCGTCGCCGGGCAGGTTGCCCTCCTCGGCGGCGATCCCGGCATCGGCAAATCGACGCTGCTGCTGCAGGCGCTCCACGCCGTATCCGGTTCCCTGCCGACGCTCTATGTGACCGGCGAGGAATCGGCCGAGCAGGTCGCGATGCGCGCGCGCCGCCTCGGGCTGCAGCCAACCGCCCTGCGGCTCTTCGCCGAAACGCAGCTCGAGCGCGTAATTGCAACGCTCGATTCGGCAAGGCCGCGCGTCGCCGTGGTCGATTCGATCCAGACGCTGTGGTCCGACACGCTGCAATCGGCCCCCGGGTCGGTCGCCCAGGTGCGAGAGTGCGCGGCCCAGCTCACGCGCCACGCGAAGCGCAATGGCATCGCTCTCCTTCTCATCGGTCACGTGACGAAGGAGGGCGCCATCGCGGGCCCGCGCGTGCTCGAGCATATCGTCGACACCGTCCTTTATTTCGAGGGCGATCCGCACTCGGCCTTCCGCCTGGTACGGGCGGTGAAGAACCGGTTCGGCGCGGTGAACGAGCTCGGCGTCTTCGCGATGACGGAAAAGGGGCTGCGCGGCGTGAGCAATCCGTCGGCGCTCTTCCTTTCCACGCATGAGAAGCCGGTGGCCGGCTCGTGCGTGCTGGTCACGATCGAAGGCACCCGTCCCTTGCTGGTCGAGATCCAGGCGCTGGTCGACTCGGCGCACACGCCGAATCCGCGGCGCCTCTCGGTCGGCCTCGAGCAGAATCGCCTCGCCATGCTGCTTGCCGTGCTTCACCGCCACGCCGGACTCGCCACTTGGGAGCAGGACGTCTTCGTCAACGCCGTGGGCGGAGTGCGCATCGCCGAGCCGGCGGCCGATCTCGCGGTCTCGCTTGCCGTGGTCTCTTCGCTCACCGATCGAGCGATCGCCGGCAAGGTCGCGGTGTTTGGCGAGATTGGCCTCGCCGGCGAAGTTCGCCCCGCGCCGCGCGGCCAGGAGCGGCTGAAGGAAGCCGCCAAGCTCGGCTTCGAGAAGGTCATCATCCCGCGCGCCAATGCGCCGAAGACAAAGATCGCGAACCTCGAGGTCCTTCCGGTCGAGCGCGTCGACCAGGCCGTTCAGCTGCTGCGCAACCTCTGAATTCCGGACGACGTCCTTAATTATTCTGTAAGGCTGTACGCGGCTTCGGTCTGCCTGGCGATGCTCGTCGCTACGTTAGGGCTTGCCGGATTGACATCCAGCGTTCTCGTCAGCGGGATGACCACTAGATCCATGTCTTCCATCGGAATCGCGCCGATCAGCACCTGGTCCCCCATGATCAGTGCCCCAGCGAATCCGACGCGATTCTTGAAGTGAATCTCTACCGGACCGGCATACGGGACGCTGCGCACTGTGCCGTCGGCAAGGACCACTTCCTTGGCGGAAATCACGTCCAGCTGGAGTTGCACGCGCACGTGTTCGGGAATGCAGAGATGAATCGCGCCTGAATCGGCAATCGCCCGCACCTCCAATGGCTCGAGATGCGGTAGCCGTGGATTCCTAAGGACGATCTTTGCGCTCACGATGCCCATTCTATTCGTCTGATAACGCATCACAGGGCGATCGGATGACTACACGGCTGGCGGATTGCGGTCGATGAAGGTCGTGCGTTGATGCCAGTAGGGATAGGCGAGCTGCACGGCGCTCGCTGCATCGAGCTTCGCCACCTGTTCCGTCGATAGCTTCCAGCCGACGGCACCCAGGTTCTGCTTCAACTGCTCCTCCGTACGAGCGCCGATGATGACCGTAGCGACCGTCGGCCGCTGCAGTAGCCAGTTGAGCGCGATTTGAGGAACGGTCTTCCCGGTCTCCTTCGCGATTGCATCGAGCGCGTCCACGACTTTGTAAAGGTGCTCATCCGGCACCTGCGGCGCGCGGCTCATGGCAAGCTCGCTGCGTGCGCGGCTTACCTTGGGCAGCGGGTCGCCGCGTCGCACCTTGCCGGTAAGGCGTCCCCAGCCGAGGGGGCTCCAGACGACCGCGGAGACCTTCTGGTCGATGCCGAGCGGCATCAGCTCCCATTCGTAGTCGCGCCCGATGAGCGAGTAGTAAGCCTGGTGCGCGACGTAGCGCGGCAGCCCGTACTTCTCGGAGCATGCGAGGGACTTCATGAGATGCCAGCCCGAGAAGTTCGAGCAGCCGACGTAGCGGATCTTGCCGGCACGCACGAAGTCGTCGAGGGTGCGCAGCGCTTCCTCGACCGGCGTGAAGGCGTCAAAGCCGTGCAGCTGGTAGAGATCGATGTATGCCGTGCCGAGTCGCCGCAGGCTCGCGTCGATTGCTTTGGTGAGGTGGTGGCGCGACGAGCCGAGGTCGTTCGGGCCGGGGCCGCGGCGGAAGCTGCCTTTCGTGGAGATGAGCACCGACTCGCGGCGGCCCTTGATGGCCTGGCCGAGGATTTCCTCGGCGAGCCCGCTCGAGTAACCGTCGGCGGAATCGAACATGTTGACGCCCGCCTCGAGGCAGATGTCGATCAGCCGTTTCGCTTCCGCGACGTCGCTCGAGCCCCAGGCCTTGAAGAACTCGTTGCCGCCGCCGAAGGTGCCGGTGCCGAACGTGAGCGCGGGGACCATCAGGCCGGACGCGCCGAGTTGCCGATATTCCAATTGCTTCTCCTAGTTAATGGCCTGCGCCGCCCGGATGCCGGAGCGCACGGCCGCTTCGAGCGTCGGAGGATATTCGCGATCCGTGTAATCGCCCGCAAAAGACACACCGTCCGCGGCGGCCGGCAGGGGCTTTGCGCCGGGCGAGCAAGTGATCGTGGCGCGCTTCTCGGCGATGACTCGCGACCATGCCGGTTTGTCTTGCACGATATGCGCCGCAACGAGCTCGCGGTGACAACGCTCGGCGAGCTCATCGAGCGAGAGCTGCTGGTGGTCGCCCTGCGCGCTGATCACGCAGGCGAGGCGGCCTTTCTCTCCGAGCAGCCGCCCGCGATCGAACACCCACTGCACCAGCCCATCGGCGAGGCCGATCATCGGCAGCGGCAGGCCGACGCGCTCGCCATATTGGAGATAGCAGGTATAGATCGGCTGGTACGAGTACTCGGGCGCCTCCGCCAGGACGGCCTTCAGCTGGTGCGGCCCGACGGCGACGATCACGCGATCGAAGGACTGGCGCAACGCACCGAGATCCTTGACCGGCGTCTGCAATCGGATTTCCCCGCCATGCGAGCGCACGTATTCGACAGCCGGCTCGGGAAACAGGCGCGACAGATCGACGCGCGGCAGCAGGAGATCGCTCGCCTGGGATTCGCCGCCGAGCGTGTCCCGCAGCACCGCGAGGAAAACGTTGGCGGAGGCGAGCTCGGGCGGCGTGTTGAGCGCGGAAATGCAGAGCGGCAGCCAAAGGTAGTGCGCGATGCGCCCGTTTTGCCGATGGCGTGCCAGCAGCTCCGTCACCGCCATGTCGGCGGCGAGATGGAACTTGGCCTGGCGAAGATGCGCGATGAACCTCGCAGCGCCGAGGCGCTCGGCGAATGAGATGCCGCGCGCCATGAGCAGTCCGCCCGCGAGTCCGAAGGGCTGGGGGAGCCAGAGCCGCCGGAAGTAGAAGCTCGTCGCGTAGCGGATCTCGAGCGGCATGCGCAGCAGCGCGTTGTCCGGCACGCCGACGCCACGCATCAGGCGAAAAAGCTCGGTGTACGCGCCGATCAGGATGTGCTGGCCGTTGTCGAGCTCGTTGCCCTGCGACTGGATCCGTCGTGCGCGCCCGCCGGGAACCGGGCCGGATTCGAAAACGGTGGCGCGAATGCCGCGCTCGGCGAGCGTGACGGCGGCCGCCATGCCGGCATAGCCGGCACCCACGATCGCTATGCCGCGACCCAGGTCCGCCATGCGATCCAGAACTTGCGAAGTGGAGTGAGCGAAGTGCGCCGCGTGAGGACCTGGAAGCCTTCGCGCTGGATCTCGTCGAGCAGCGTGCGATAGATCGCCGCCATGATGAGGCCGGGACGCTGCGCGCGGCGGTCCTCGGCCGGCAGCACCGACATCGCCTTTTGGTAATAGCGGCGCGCACGCTCGGCCTGGAATGCCATGAGCGCGCGGAAAGCGGGCGTTTCTCTGGACTGGAGCACGTCCGCGGCCGGGACCCCAAAGCGCTGCAAATCTTCCACCGGCAGATACACGCGGTTCTTGCGCGCATCCTCGCCGACATCACGGATGATGTTGGTGAGCTGGAAGGCGATGCCGAGGTTCTTGGCGTATTCCAAGGTGCGCTCGTCGCGGTAGCCGAAGATGCCCGCGGCGAGCAGGCCCACCACGCTTGCCACGTGATAGCAATAGCGCTCGAGCCCGGTCCAGTCGAGGTAACGCGTCTGGCGCAGATCCATCTCCATGCCGTCGATGATCTCGTTCAAACGCTGGGCCGTGATGCCGAACGACTTGAGATGAGGTTCGAGCGCGCGCGTCACGGGGTGCTGCGCCCTGCCGGCGAATAGATTCGCCACCTCGCCGCGCCACCAGACGAGCTTCGCTGCGGCCACTTGCGGATCCAGCCCTTCGTCGACGACGTCATCCACTTCGCGACAGAACGCGTACAGCGCAGTGATCGCGCGGCGCCGCTCGGCAGGAAGGAAGAGGAAGGAGTAGTAGAAGCTCGAGCCGCTCGAGACGGCCTTCTGCCGGCAGTACTCGTCTGGCGACATATCAGCCGGGATCTTGACTCGCCCCCCTGACAAGGGGGGAAGCGAGCAGTTGGCGAGCGGGGGGGGTTGCTTTTCCATTTCTGAAAACCAACCCCCCGTTCGCTTCGCTCACGCCCCCCTTGTCAGGGGGGCAGCAGAAATAAATTTTCATACCGCGCGGGCGAGAACGAGCGGCCAGTCGAAGCCGCGCAGCACCGGGCGCCGGCGAAACACATCGTAATTTGCCCGCTCGATCTTCTCGAGAATGCGCAGCCCGCCCTGGATGGTGGCGCGGATCTCGAGCCCCATGCGTCCGGGCAGCGAGCGAGCCATCGGCTTGCCGCGCAAAATCATGTCGCGGCTGCGCTGCACCTGGAAGGCGAGAAGCGATCGCCAGGCATCGTCGCAACGCTGCTCGGCGATGTGCCGCTCGCTCACGCCGTGGCGAGCCATCTCGTCTTGCGGCAGGTAGATGCGGCCCTTGGCGAAATCGAGCTCGACGTCCTGCCAGAAGTTGATGAGCTGCAGCGCCGTGCAAACGGCATCGGACCCGGCGAGATCGATTTCAGACGTTCGTTTGAAAAGATGCAGGAGCAGCCGCCCGACAGGGTTCGCCGAACGCCGGCAGTAGTCCGACAGCTCTGCGAAGTCGGCATAGCGTTTCCTCGCCACGTCCTGCGAGAAGGCGCTGACCAGGTCCGAGAAGAGCTCGAGCGGCAAGCGATGCTCGCGCACGATGCTTGCCACGTCGGCGAAGAGCGCCTGCGCCGGGGTGCCGCCTGCCGCAATCTGGTCGAGCGCGCGTTGATAGACGCTTAATTTGGCAAGCCTTACATCATCGGCATCGGATCCTTCGTCGGCGATGTCGTCGGCGCTGCGCGCAAAGCGGTAGATGACCTCGATAGGGGCGCGCAAGCGCTTCGGAAGGAGCAGCGAGGCGACCGGAAAATTTTCGTAATGGCTGACGGGCATCAGCTCGAGAATTCATATGGACGGCGAAGGTATAATACGTTGTTTTTATCTGCTTTTTCGGCGGCGAGGGTGGCGGAATTGGTAGACGCACCAGCCTTAGGAGCTGGCGCCGCGAGGCATGTGGGTTCGAGTCCCTCCCTTCGCACCAAGGATGACTAAAAAGGAATGGCAAACGTGGAAACGCTAGAAGGGCTCGAGCGGCGCGTGTCGGTGACGCTGCCGGCCGCCGACATCGAGCGCCAGATCGACACGCGGCTGAAGCAGCTCGCGCGCAACATCAAGATGCCCGGCTTCCGGCCCGGAAAAGTGCCGATGAAGCTCGTCGCGCAGACCTACGGGCCGCAGGTGCGCTCCGAAGTGCTGAGCGATGCCGTGCAGAAATCCTTCAACGATGCAGTGAAGGAGGCGAACCTCAAGGTTGCCGGCTTCCCGCGCATCGAAAAGAAAGACGGCACGGACACCGCGTCCCTGGAGTTCAGCGCGACGTTCGAGGTCTATCCCGAGGTAAAGGTTGGCGATCTCGCGAGCGCGACGGTGGAGCGCCCGCAGGTCGCGGTGGATGACGCGGCGGTCGACAAGACGATCGACATCCTGCGCAAGCAGCGCACGCATTTTGTTGCGGTCGAGCGCGCGGCGAAGGACGGCGATCGCCTAACCGTCGACTTCGAAGGCACGATCGACGGGCAGCCGTTCCAGGGCGGCAAAGCCGAGAATTTCGTCTTCGGCATCGGCGACGGCCGCATGCTGCCCGAGTTCAACGCCGCGGCGACCGGCATGTCGAGCGGCGAATCGAAGACCTTCGAGCTCACGTTTCCGGCCGACTATCACGGCAAGGAAGTGGCGGGAAAGAAGGCCGCCTTCACCCTGACCGCAAGGAAGATCGAGGAGCCGCGGCTGCCCGAGCTCGACGCCGATTTCGCGAGGACGCTGGGCGTGACCGATGGCGACCTAGACAAGATGCGCCAGGAGATTCGCGCGAATGTCGAGCGCGAGACGGCCAAGCGAGTGGAGGCGCGCGTGAAGGCGCAGGTGTTGCAGACGCTGCTCGACGCTACGCCCATCGAGCTGCCGAAATCGCTCATCCAGATGGAAGCGCAGAGCCTCGTCGAGCGCGCGAGCGCGGACCTGCAGGCACGGGGCCTCAAGCCGGGACAGGTGCCGCTCGATCCGGCGGCGTTTGAAGCGACGGCGAAGCGCCGCGTCGCGCTCGGCCTCATCATCGGAGAGCTCGCGCGCACCGAAAACCTCCAGCCCAAGCCCGCGGAAGTGCGCGCAGTAGTCGAGCAGGAGGCGCAAACCTATGAGAGTCCGGCCGAGGTAGTAAAATGGTTTTACATGCAGCCGCAACGGCTCTCGGAAATGGAAGGCGTCGCGCTGGAAGCCAACGTTGTTAAATGGGTCTTGTCGAAGGTGAAGGTGGAAGACAAGCCGATGCCGTTCGATGATCTGATGGGAGCCAGCGTATGAGCAGATGGGAGCCGCAAGGCCTGGGGTTGATCCCCATGGTCATCGAGCAGTCGGGGCGGGGCGAACGCGCCTACGACATCTATTCCCGGCTGCTCAAGGAGCGCGTGGTATTTCTCGTCGGCCCGGTGACCGAGGTCACGGCCAACCTGATCGTGGCGCAGCTCCTTTTCCTCGAGTCCGAGAACCCTGACAAGGACATCTTCTTCTACATCAATTCACCCGGCGGCTCGGTGTCCGCGGGCCTCGCGATCTACGACACCATGCAGTTCATCAAGCCCGACGTGAGCACGCTCTGCGTGGGGCAGGCGGCCAGCATGGGCGCGCTGCTGCTTGCGGCCGGCGACAAGGACAAGCGCTTCTGCCTGCCCAACTCGCGGGTCATGATCCACCAGCCCATGGGCGGCTTCCAGGGCCAGGCCACGGACATCGAGATCCATGCCAAGGAGATCCTCTACCTGCGCGGCCGGCTGAATGAAATTCTTGCAAAGCACACCGGCAAGTCGATCGACCTGATTGCCAGGGATACCGAGCGCGACTTTTTCATGGGTGCGCAAGACGCGGTAAAGTACGGGATAGCGGACAAGGTCCTGGTCAGCCGGGACAACGTCTAAAACGGCAGGGAGAACGTGTAAGTGTCGGAAAAGAGCTCGTCAGGGGAAAAGCTTCTTTACTGCTCCTTCTGCGGCAAGAGCCAGCACGAAGTCCGCAAGCTCATTGCCGGCCCCTCGGTTTTCATCTGCGACGAATGCATCGAGCTCTGCAACGACATCATCCGCGAGGAGACGGCCTCCGATAAGGGCGGCAAGGGCGCGAAATCCGACCTGCCGACGCCGCGCGAGATCCGCCAGATCCTCGACTCCTATGTGATCGGGCAGGACACGGCGAAGAAGATCCTCTCCGTCGCCGTCTACAACCACTACAAGCGGTTGAAGCACCTGTCGAAGAACGACGAGGTCGAGCTCGCCAAGTCGAACATCCTGCTGATCGGCCCCACGGGCTCGGGCAAGACGCTGCTCGCGCAGACGCTCGCGCGGCTGTTGAATGTCCCGTTCGTGATCGCGGACGCAACCACGCTCACCGAAGCGGGCTACGTGGGTGAAGACGTCGAGAACATCATCCAGAAGCTCTTGCAGAACTGCGACTACGACGTCGACAAGGCGAAGCGCGGCATCGTCTACATCGATGAAATCGACAAGATCTCGCGCAAGTCGGACAACCCCTCGATCACCCGCGACGTGTCGGGCGAGGGCGTCCAGCAGGCGCTGCTCAAGCTCGTGGAGGGCACCATCGCCTCCGTGCCGCCCCAGGGCGGGCGCAAGCATCCCAATCAGGATTTTGTGCAGGTCGACACGACCAACATCCTGTTCATCTGCGGCGGTGCGTTCGACGGGCTCGAGAAGATTGTCCGCAACCGGACCGAGAAAACCGGCATCGGCTTCGGCGCCGAAGTGAAAAGCCCCAAGAACTCCAAGGCTACTTACGACCTCCTGAAGGCCGTGGAGCCCGAAGACCTGATCAAGTACGGGCTCATTCCGGAGTTCGTCGGCCGCCTGCCGGTGGTCGCGGCGCTCGAAGAGCTCGACGAGCACGCGCTGATCCAGATCCTCACGGAGCCGAAGAACGCGCTCATCAAGCAGTACCAGCGCCTTTTCCACATGGAAGGCGTGGAACTCGAGATCCGCACCGGCGCCCTTGGCGCCGTGGCGAAAAAGGCCCTCGCGCGCAAGACGGGCGCGCGTGGCCTGCGCTCGATCCTGGAGCAGGTCCTGCTCGACACGATGTACGAACTACCGACCCTGGAGAATGTCAGCAAGGTGGTGGTCGACGAGCAGATGATCTCCGCGGACGGCAAGCCCCTCCTCATCTACTCCGACAGTCACAAAGTTGCCGGCGGAAGCTCCGCATAGCGGCGCTGTTAGCCGGGCAGCACTACATTTCGTCACCCTTTCCGCATTGCAGCGTAAGCGCCGTGCGTGTAGGCTTGGCTCATTGATTTTTCTGGGGGAAGGCCGCACTTGCGATGCTGCCCAAACCCCTTGACGAGGCTAATTTAAATGTCCGAACCGACCCCCTCCACCGAAATCGTCCAGTACCCGCTGCTCCCGCTGCGCGACGTGGTGGTGTTCCCCCACATGGTGATCCCGCTTTTCGTGGGGCGGCCGAAGTCCATCAAGGCGATGGAAACGGCGATGGAAGCCGGGAAAGCGATCCTGCTGGTCGCGCAGAAATCCGCCGCCAAGGACGATCCCGGTCCGCAGGACATGTACTCGATCGGCTGCGTCTCCAGCATCCTGCAGATGCTGAAGCTGCCCGACGGCACCGTGAAGGTGCTCGTCGAAGGCGGCACGCGCGCGCACATTCGCGACGTGGTGGACGTGCGCACGCACTGGGTGGCGGAAGCCTCCGCCATTCCGCCGGATGCCGCGCCGGCGCCTGAAGTCGAGGCGCTGCGCCGCGCGCTGCTCTCCGCGTTCGACCAGTACGTGAAGCTGAACAAGAAGATCCCGCCGGAGATCCTCACCTCCCTCTCCGGAATCGACGAGGCGGGCCGGCTGGCCGACACCGTGGCCGCCCATCTGCCGCTCAAGCTCGAGCAGAAGCAGCAAGTCCTCGAGATGTTCGACGTGAAGGCGCGCCTCGAGCACCTGCTCTCGCAGCTCGAGACCGAGATCGACATCCTCCAGGTCGAGAAGCGCATCCGCGGCCGCGTCAAGCGGCAGATGGAGAAGAGCCAGCGCGAGTACTACCTGAACGAGCAGGTGAAGGCGATCCAGAAGGAGCTCGGCGAAGGCGAAGAGGGCGCGGACCTCGAGGAGATGGAGAAGAAGATCCGCCGCGCGCACATGCACAAGGAAGCGCGCAAGAAGGCCGAGAGCGAGCTGAAGAAGCTGAAGCTGATGTCGCCCATGTCCGCTGAAGCGACCGTGGTGCGCAACTACATCGAGACGCTGGTCAATCTTCCCTGGAAGAAGAAGTCGAAGATCTCCAAGGACATCAGTGCCGCGCAGGAGATCCTGGACAAGGACCACTATGGCCTCGAGAAAGTGAAAGAGCGCATCGTCGAGTACCTGGCGGTGCAGACGCGCGTCGACAAGATGAAGGCGCCCATTCTTTGCCTCGTCGGAGCCCCTGGCGTCGGCAAGACCTCTCTCGGCCAGTCGATCGCGCGGGCGACCAACCGCAAGTTCGTGCGCATGTCGCTCGGCGGCGTGCGCGACGAGGCCGAGATCCGCGGCCACCGCCGCACCTACATCGGCTCGATGCCCGGCAAGATCCTGCAGAACATGACCAAAGTGCAGGTGAAGAACCCGCTGTTCCTGCTCGACGAGGTCGACAAGATGGGCGCCGACTGGCGCGGCGATCCGTCCTCGGCCCTCCTCGAGGTGCTCGACCCGGAGCAAAACAACACGTTCACCGACCACTACATCGAGGTCGAGTACGACCTGTCGGAAGTGATGTTCGTCGCGACGGCAAACACGCTCAACATCCCGGCCCCGCTTCTCGACCGCATGGAAGTGATCCGTCTCTCGGGCTACACCGAGGACGAGAAGATGAACATCGCGACACGGTATCTGCTTCCGAAGCAGGTGAAGGCGACCGGTTTGAAGGAAGGCGAGCTCTCGGTCTCCGAGGCCGCGATCCGCGACATCGTGCGCTACTACACGCGCGAGGCGGGCGTGCGCGCGCTCGAGCGCGAGCTCTCCAAGATCTGCCGCAAGGCGGTGAAGCAGCTCCTCACCGACAAGAAAGCGGCCGTGGGTGGAAATGCGGACAAGCCTCACCGCATCACCGTGACGCCCAAGAATCTGGACAAGTTCCTCGGCGTGCGCCGCTACACGTTCGGCATGGCGGAGAAGCAGAACCAGGTGGGCCAGGTCACCGGCCTTGCCTGGACCGAGGTCGGCGGCGAGCTCCTGACCATCGAGGCGGTGACGATGCCCGGGAAGGGCAAGACCATCACCACCGGCAAGCTCGGCGACGTGATGCAGGAGTCCATCCAGGCCGCGCTGTCAGTCGTGCGCGCTCGCTCGCGCAAGCTCGGCGTGAAGGAAGACTTCTACCAGAAGAACGACATTCACATTCACCTGCCGGAAGGCGCGACGCCGAAGGACGGCCCGAGCACCGGCATCGGCATCGTGACGTCGATGGTTTCCGTGCTGTCGGGCATTCCGGTGCGCTCGGATGTCGCCATGACCGGCGAGATCACGCTGCGCGGCGAAGTGCTGCAGATCGGCGGGCTGAAGGAGAAGCTCCTGGCGGCACATCGCGGCGGCATCAAGACCGTGCTGATCCCGGAAGAGAACGTGAAGGACCTGGTCGAGATTCCCGACAACATCAAGAACAAGCTCGAGATCGTGCCGGTGAAGTGGATCGACAAGGTGCTGGAGATCGCGCTCGAGCGGCAGCCGCAAGGCCTGCCCGACAGCGACGAGACGGCGCCGATGCCGCCGAAGTCCGACGAAGACACGACCGGTATCCGTCCCCATTAATAAGGCCGACTTAATCGAGCAGATCGCTCAGGCGGCGGAGATCTCCAAGTCCGCCGCCGAGCGCTCGGTCGATGCGCTGGTCAACGCAGTGAAGACGAGCCTGCGCAAAGGCGAGGAAGTGACGCTGGTCGGCTTCGGCACCTTCTATGCCGGCGCGCGCGCCGCGCGCACTGGGCGCAATCCGCGCACCGGAGAGGCAGTGGAGATCAAAGCAGCGAAGCTGCCCAAGTTTCGCGCTGGTAAGGCCCTGAAGGACGCGATAAACTAGCGCCCCTTTTTTCTTGCGAGCGAAGAAGCTCGCTAAGAAGCTAGGGGTGCTTAGCTCAGCGGTAGAGCGTCGCCCTTACAAGGCGAATGTCGTAGGTTCGACCCCTACAGCACCCACCAGTTGAAGTCGCAGCAGAGAAGGAGCGGTAGTTCAGTTGGTTAGAATACCGGCCTGTCACGCCGGGGGTCGCGGGTTCGAGTCCCGTCCGCTCCGCCAGATCCAACGCTCACGAAGAAGAAAACGGGAGAGATGGGCATGCGATACGGGCTGTGGATCATCATCGCCGCGGTCCTTGCCCCGGCGGCTTCGCTAGCTCAGCCCAAATGGGGCGGCGACGCGCCTGCCGCAGTCCCGGCACCTTCCGCCCCATCGAAGCCGGCGCCCGCGGCGGGCAATCGGCCACCGCCTCCGCCGCCCGCCACGAGCTCCTCGCCGAGTTCGAGCGCCACCACGCCGCCGCCGCGTCCGCCGGGAATGGGCTTGCAGGCGATCGACCCGCTGGCCACCGGGTATTCTTTCCGCGGCATCGATATGACTCACGAGATGCGGAACGTCTCGCTTTACGTCGGAGACCAAACCACAATTTGGATGCATCAGGACGTGGGACTTGTCTCCATCAGGATCAGGAGCAAGCCCTATACGGGAGCGCTGCCCAAGGGTGCCTATACGGTCGGCGTCGAGGTGAGCACCGTCGGATGCAACGCGGATGCGAAGGAAGCCATCGAGATCTCGTTCATTGCCGCCGGAGGCAGCTCGGTCGTGCAGTCCTGCCCTGTCGCGACGGGTATCCAGCGCTGCATTGGCTTCAGTACGGGCGTCACGGGCGCAGATACTCGGCTATTCGAGATCAAGGTCAAGCCCGGCAGCAGGCAGTGTCCCGCTCCCGAGCTCAAGAAGATCCTGATGGACGTGCCGGTCTAACTCCTAGCGGAGCGTTTCGCGTGGGACAAGCCAGGAATTTCTTAGTCGTCACGGCGTGGCTTCTTGCGCCGCTCGCCGTGCATGCGCAGCAGCCCGCCAAGCCGCCAGCGCGACCGCTGGTACCTCTTTACGACGCCGCCGGAGTTACGAAGGCCTGCGATGGCGCACTCGCCCTGGCGCGCAAGCGCGTCGCCAGCATGGCAGCGAAGCGCGGCGGAGACGGCATCTTCGGCGAATGGAACCGGCTCTCGATCGGCCTCGAGGACGTGGGTGATCCGATCTATCTCCTTGGCGAGGTGCATCCGGACAAGGCGGTGCGCGACGCTGCCGAGCCCTGCCTGCAGAAATACACGGCGTTCAACACCGAGCTCTTCCAGAACGAGAAGCTCTACGCCCGCGTCAAGGCCGCCAAGCCTGCGAACGCTCACCAGGCGAAGCTCAAGAAGGATCTGATCGACGGATTCGAGGACAGCGGGGTGGCGCTGCCCGCCGAGCGGCGCGCGCGCGCCAAGCAGATCTTCGACAAGCTCGAGGAGCTCCGTCAGGCCTTCGACCGCAACATCCGCGACGATCCGACCAAGGTCACCTTCACCGCCGCCGAGATGGACGGCATGCCCGAGGCCTACCTGAAGGCGCACGCGGGCAAGCGCGATGCCAGCGGCAATTACGTGCTCGACCTCAAGTACCCGTCCTACATTCCGTTCATGCAGAACGCGAAGGACGAGGCGGCTCGCAAGCGCTATTACATCGCGAAGCTCAACGAAGGCGGGTCGGCGAATCTCGAGCTGCTCGATGAAATCTTCAAGCTGCGGAAAGAGCTCGCGGGGCTCTATGACCTGCCTTCCTATGCCCACTACGTGCTGCGCCGGCGTATGGTCGGGAAGCCGGAGATCGTCTTCAAGTTCCTCGGCGACGTGAAGGCCGCGGTGGGCGATCTGGAGAAGAAAGAGATCGAGGAGCTGCGAGCGGAGAAGGCGAAGGACCTGGACGCGACGCTCGCCGCGACGAAGCTCGAGCGCTGGGACGTGAGCTACTACCAGGAGCGCGTGCGGCGCAGCCGCTATTCGGTCGACCAGGAGAAGCTGCGCGCCTATTTTCCGACCGACAAGTCGGTCGAGTACGTGTTCGCCGTGTCGCAGCGGCTCTATGGCGTGAAGTTCAAGGAGGTGAAGGTCCCCACCTGGCACCCGGACGTGCGCTATTTCGACGTGCTGGATGCGAAGAGCGGCGCCTTCCTCTCAGGCTTCTACCTCGATCTCTTTCCGCGCGAGGGCAAGTACAACCATGCGGCGGCGTTCGGGCTACGCAACGCGAGCCGGGTCGCAGGCCGCACGCCGCTCTCCGCGCTGGTGACCAACTTCAACCGCGAGGGGCTCGATCACCGCGAGCTCGAGACCCTGATGCACGAATTCGGGCATGTGCTGCACAGGGTCCTGTCGAGGACGGACTACGTGGACGCGGGCAGCGTGAAGCGCGACTTCGTCGAGGCTCCTTCGCAGATGTTCGAAGAGTGGGCGCGGCGTGAGCAGCCTCTCGCGCTCTTCAAAGCGGTGTGCCCGCAGTGCCCGCAGCTCACGCCGGCCGAGATCGGGCGCCTCGAATCGGCCCGCAAGTACGGCGCCGGCATCCAGTACGCGCGCCAGTGGCTCTACGCGAGCTTCGATATGGCGCTTTCCACGGAGCCCCAGCCGCCGCTCGCCCTCTGGAAGAAGCTCGAATCGGCGACGCCGCTCGGCTATGTCGAAGGCACGAGCTTCCCGTCCGCGTTCAGCCATATCGCCGGCAGCGGCTACGCCGCGGGCTACTACGGCTACATGTGGTCCGAGGTGATCGCGCTCGACATGCTCACGCCGTTCAAGAAGAACATGCTCGACCCGAAGGTCGGCCTGCGTTACCGCAATGCGATTCTTTCGCAGGGCGGCCAGCAGGAAGAGATGCAGGAGGTGCGCAACTTCCTCGGGCGCGATCCGTCCAGCGAAGCCTTTTTCGCCGAGATCACCGGCAGGCGCTAGTCACATGCTGCAAGGATCTTCGCGCGCTGCGCGCGGGGTGAACCAGACGTAGTCGTAGCTCTGCGGCTCGTAGTCCTGCGGCGAGCTCGCGCCTCGCTCGACTTCCAGGAATGCGAGGCTCACGACATCGCCATTCACGTAAATCGGCACGCCGCGGTCGCGCCGAGCGTGGCCGGCGCCCGCGATGAGGACGGTGTCGCGCTTGAAGACCGAAGCCATGCGCGCATCGCGGGCGCGCTGCGCCTCGACCATGCCGCGCAGGAGCTTCCCCTCGGGCGGGTGGCCGCAGTGGCTTGCGCTGATGTCGCCGGCAAGCGCCTTCTCGACTGCCGGATCGGCGGGCGGCAGGCCCGAGCGCGCTGGATCGTAGACGATGGCGCGCGCATCGCTGCGCGAGAGGTTTGCCGCGGCAAGCGGCCAGCCGAACTCGAGCGCGAACTGCACGAGCGGCTTGTAGAGCGGCCAGTTCCACCCCTTCCGATCGAAGTGGCCGGCATTTGCCAGGCCTTCGGCATCGGCGCCGCGCCTGCGGGCCTCATCCAGCTCCTGCTGGTACGGGCTGTCGAACTGCTCCATCGCAAGCACGGCCTTGCGGCCACGCGCTGCCAGCGCCTCGAGCACGACTCGCTGCAGGCGGTGGTGCTCGGCATTGTCGTGCGTCTCTCCCAGGATCACGTAGTGCGACTGGGCGACGCGTTCGAACAGCGCGTCTTGAGAAACAAAAGCAGCGGCACGCGTGTCCCAGATCCGGCCGACAAGCGGGTGGCGATCGTCGGTCGTCCGGTGAGCGCACGCGGCGACGAGCGCCGCAGCGAAGACGACCCGCAGGGGTTTGGCTGCTAAAATCGCGACCCTTCCATGTTCGATTTCGTCCAGAAGTACAAGCGCGTGATGCAGATCCTGCTCGGGCTGATCGCGATCACGTTCGCGAGCTGGGGCATCGAATCCTACACGCGCTTCGCCGGCGGCCGCGACACGGTGGCGAGCGTCAACGGCTCGGATATCACGCAGCGCGAGTTCGATGCGCAGATGGCCGCGCAGCAGGAGCAGCTCCGCCGCATGCTGCAGGGGCGCTTCGACCCGTCGAGCTTCGATACGCCGGAGGGCCGCCGTGCGGTGCTCGACCAGATGGTCGCGGAGCGCCTCGTCGCGACCGAGACGCTGAAGCGCAATCTCCTCATCGATGACAAGCGCCTCACCGAGCTCATCCTCTCCGTGCCGGAGTTCCAGGAGAACGGGCGCTTCTCCGAGGAGGCGTTCGACCGCGTCGCGCGCTCGCAGAGCCCGCCGCTCAGCGCCCGCGAGTTTGCCGAGCGCCTGCGGCAGAGCTTCGCGTTCCAGCAGCTCGCCGGCTCGATCGCCGACACGGCCATCGTTTCGCGCACCGTGGCCGATCGGCTCGCGGCGATCGAGGTGCAGCAGCGCGAGGTTTCCGAGTCGCGCCTCGCGGCGCGCCAGTTCCTCGATAAGGTCAAGATCGACGATGCCAAGGTGAAGGACTACTACGACGCGAATCCGGCGGAATTCCGCACCCCCGAGCGGGTGCGCGCCGAATACGTCGTGCTGTCGGCCGAAAACCTCGCAAAGCAGGAGCCGGTGACGGAGCAGGAGATCAAGAAGGCCTACGACGCGCGCGCGTCGGCGTTCAAGGTCGAGGAGCAGCGCCGCGCGAGCCACATCCTCGTGAAGACGAAGGAGGAGGCCGACAAGATCGTCGCCGAGCTGAAGAAGAACCCGGGCGCCTTTGCGGATCTCGCCAAGAAGCAGTCCCAGGATGCGGGCTCCGCAGAGAAAGGCGGCGACCTCGGCTGGTTCGCGCGCGGCGCGATGGTGAAGCCGTTCGAGGACGCGGTGTTCTCGATGAAGCCGGGCGAGATCCGCGTGGCGCAGAGCGAGTTCGGCTTCCACGTCGTCAAGCTCACGGGCATCGAGCCCGGCAAGACGCGGCCGCTCGCCGAAGTGCGCAAGGAGCTCGCCGCCGACCTCGCGCGGCAGAAGGGCGTGCAGAAATTCGCCGAGTCCTCCGAGGGTTTCAGCAACATGGTCTATGAGCAGTCGGAGAGCCTGAAGCCCGTCGCCGACAGGTTCAAGCTGCAGATCCAGACGACGGGCTGGATCGCGAAGGGCGGGCCGCCGCAGGAGCTGGGCGCGCTCGATAACCCGAAGCTCCTGACGGCGCTCTTCTCCCAGGATGCCGTCGTCAACAAGCGCAACACCGACGCGATCGAGGTGGCGCCGAGCACGCTGGTCGCCGCGCGGGTCGTCGAGCACCAGCCCGCCGCGCAGCGCAAGTTCGAGGAGGTGAAGGGTCAGATCGCGGAAGAGCTGCGCCGCCGCGAAGCCGTGCGCCTCGCGGAGCAGGAAGGCTCGGCAAAGCTCGAGCAGCTGAAGAAAGGCGAGAACGTGGCCGTGCAGTGGGGTGCGCCGAAGATGGTGTCACGCCGCAGCGCGCAGGGCCTGCCGGCGGAGATCCTCCGCCGGGTCGTGGCCGCCGACACGACCAAGCTGCCTGCGTATATAGGCGTCGGGGTCCCTGACCAGGGCTATGTCATCCTGCGCATCAGCAAGGTGGTGGAGGGCCAGGCGCCCACCGACGAAAAGCAGGCCGAAGCGCGCGCCGCCTCGGCCCAGGCGGGCGCCGACTACGAGTCCTACGTCGCGACCCTCAAGAGCCGCGCGAGCATCTCGATCAACTCGGCGAATCTCGAAAAGAAATAATTACGACCCCGAACTAGATTCGGGGCTGGCGATGCCGGCGATGACGTGGCTGAAGCCGGCGTCGACGTAGAGCACCTCACCGGTAATCGCAGCAGCGAGGTCGGAGAGCAGGAACGCAGCCGCGTTGCCTACGTCGTCGATGGTGACGTTGCGCCGAAGAGGGGCGTGCTCGGCCACGAACTTGAGGATCTTGCCGAAGCCGCCGATGCCTGCCGCGGCGAGCGTTTTGATCGGGCCGGCGGAGATCGCGTTCACCCGCATGCCCTGCGGCCCGAGGCTCGCCGCCATGTAGCGCACCGAGGCTTCCAGGCTCGCCTTGGCGAGGCCCATGGTGTTGTAGTGCGGCAGGACTCGCACCGCGCCGAGGTAGGTCAAGGTAAGGAGCGCGGCGTTACGCCCCTTCATCATCGGCAGCGCGGCCTTGGCGAGGGCAGGGAAGCTGTAGACGGAGATGTCGTGCGCCTGGCGGAACGCCTCGCGGCTGATGCCTTCGAGGAAGTCGCCGTCGATCGCCTCCCGCGGCGCGAAGGCGAGCGCGTGCACCAGGCCGTCCAGCCCATCCCACTTCGCGCCGAGCGACTTGAAGAGCTGCTCGATCTCGGCATCGCTCGTGACTTCGCACGGCAGCGCTGCGGCGGCGCCCAGCTCCTTCGCCATGTCTTCAGCGCGTTCGCGGAAGCGCTCGTTCTGGTAGGTGAGGGCGATCTCCGCGCCTTCGCGCCGCGCCGCCTTGGCGATGCCATAGGCGATCGAGCGATTGGAGAGAAGCCCGGTGACGAGGATCTTCTTGCCGGAGAGCAGTGCCATCGAGCGATTATACTTTCGCCCCCATGAGAGCCTGGTTGGCGGTCTTGCTCATCGCGTTGGCGCCCGCGGCCATGTTGGAAGCTTCGGCGCAGAGCAAGATCCTGCGCGTCACCTTCCAGGCCGCGGAGACGGGCTTCGATCCCGTGCGCACCAGCGACTATTACTCCGGCATGGTCGACGAGGCGATCTACGACACGCTGCTCGGCTACGACTATCTCGCGCGCCCGGCGAAGCTCGTCCCGAGTGCCGCAGAGGCGATGCCGACGGTGTCAGCCGACGGCAAGACCTACACCGTCAGGATAAAGAAGGGCATTTACTTCACCGACGATCCTGCCTTCAAGGGGAAGAAACGAGAGCTCACCGCACAGGACTTCGCCTACTCGTGGCGCCGGTTCTTCGATCCGAAATACCGCTCGCCCTACGCGTTTCTCTTCACCGGCAAGATCGTCGGCCTCGACGCGCTCGGCGAGCAGGCGAAGAAAACGGGCAAGTTCGACTACGAGGCGCCGGTGGCCGGCCTGCAGACGCCCGATCGCTATACGCTCGTCATCCGCCTCACCGAGCCGGACGTCAATTTCCAGTATGTGCTCGCCTTCCCGCTCACTTCGGCCGTGGCACGTGAGGTCATCGATGCGTACGCCGAGGAATCGAACGCCCATCCGGTGGGCACCGGGCCGTTCTACCTGAAGCGCTACGTCCGGTCTTCCAAGATAGAGCTCGCCAGGAATCCGGGCTTCCGCGGCATGACCTGGAACTTCGATCCCGGCGACAACCCGCGTTTCAAGGAGATCGCCGAGAAGATGAGAGGCAAGAAGCTGCCCGCCATCGACGGCGTCGAGATCAGCATCATGGAGGAGACGCAGAGCCGCTGGCTCGCTTTCCAGCGCGGCGAGACCGACATCGAGTACCAGCTCTGGGAGGTTTCGCCGACCTTCATGACCGACGACGGGCAGCTCAAGCCCGAGTTCAAGCGCCGCGGCATCAAGCTCGACCGCATCGTCGACCCGGAGATCATCTACATGTTCTTCAACATGCAGGACAAGATCGACGGCGTGCCCAACCCGGTCGGGGGCTTCGGCAAGGAGCGGATGGCGCTGCGCCGGGCGATCATGATGGCGTACAAGATCGAGGACCAGATCCGCATCATCCGCAAGGGCCAGGCGGTGCGCGCGCAATACCCGATCCCGCCGGGTATCGTGGGGCACGACCCTCGGTACCGCTCCAGCATCGTGTACGACCCGCGTGCGGCGAATGCGCTGCTCGATCGATACGGCTACAAGAAAGGGCGCGACGGCTACCGCCACCAGCCGAACGGCGACTCCCTCGTCATCCGCTACACCTCGACGCCGACCGAGCGCGATCGGCAGTTCGACGAGCTGATGACGCGCGCCTTCGACTCCATCGGCCTGCGGCTGGAAATCCGGAAGGAGCGCTTCCCGGAATACTTGAAGTCGCAGAGAAGGTGCCGCGTCATGTTCGGGATCACGGCATGGCTCGCGGACTATCCCGACGGCGACAACTTCATGCAGCTCCTCTACGGCCCGAATACCGGCGAGAGCAACAACGCCTGCTACCGGTCTGCGGAGTACGACAAGCGCTACGCGAGATCGCGCCTGCTGCACGACGGCCCGGAGCGCGAGCGCCTGTACCACGAAATGACGCGGATCATGGAGGTCGACGGCGCGTGGCTGCTGCTCGATAGCCGCATACGCAACTCGCTGCAGCAGCCCAACGTGATCGGCTTTACGAAGCACCCGGTGCTGCATTCCGAGTGGCCGTATATCGACCTCGACCCAAGGCCGGCTGACTAGGATAAGCGCCTCGCCTTGCTCGCCTATACGCTGCGCCGGCTGTGGCAGTTCGTCCCGACGCTCGCCGGCGTCGTGCTGCTCGTCTTCTTCCTTTTCAACTGGGTAGGCGGCGATCCCGCCTACCTTCTCGCCGGCAAGATCTCCAACCCGGCGACGATCGAGAACATCCGCAAGCAGCTCGGCGTCGACCAGCCGTACTGGGTGCAGCTCTGGATCTTCGTGAAGCAGATCCTGACCGGCGACTTCGGGGCCAGCTGGAACACGAACGAGAGCGTGGCCCACATCTTCCGCACGCGCCTGGGGCCCTCGCTCACCGTGCTCGTGCCGCTGCTCGTCATCAGCACGCTCCTCGCCATGGCTGCCGCGATGCTCGTCGCCTATGTGCGCGGCTCGCTCACCGATCGTGCCGTGATGGTGGCCTGCACGGTGGCCCAATCGATCAGCATCCTCGTCTACATCCTCGTCTTCCAATACGTCCTCGCCTACCTCCTCGGCTGGTTCCCGGTGCAGGGCTGGGGCGTAACGTTCATGGACAACCTCTTCCGCTACGCCATGCTCGCCATCATCGTCGGCGTGGCGGTCTCGCTCGCGCCGGATATCCGCCTCTATCGGACGTTTTTTCTCGACGAGATCAACCAGGACTACGTGCGCACGGCCCGCGCCAAAGGCCTCTCTGAAGGGCGCGTCATGTGGGTGCATGTGCTGCGCAACGCGGCGATCCCGATCGTCACCAACATCCTGCTGCAGTTGCCGGGACTGCTCGCAGGCGCGTTCCTGATCGAAAGGTTCTTCGGCATCCCGGGCATCGGTCGCGAGGTGATCCTCGCCGTGGAGCGAAGCGACTTCCCGATCATCAAGGCGGTGACGGTCTACGTGGCCGTGGCGACGATGGTGGTCAATCTGGCGACGGACCTTCTGTACAAGGCGATCGACCCGCGAGTGCAGCTCAAATGAAGGAAACCGGGGTCTGGGTCCTCGCGTGGCGGCGCTTCAAGCGCGACCGCCTCGGGGTCGCATCGCTCGTCGTAGTGGTCGTCTACGCCGCGGTCATGCTCGCGGCCGCGGGAGGGCTCATCGTGCGCGACTGGGGCGACGAAGCTGGCGTGAGCTTCGCGCCGCCGACCTTCCTCGGCCCGGAGGCCGAGTCGCCGCAGCTTGCGCAAATGGCCGATGGCGCGCAGCCGATCGCGGACTATGGCATCCCGGACCCGCTCGCGCCGGACCTCGCCGCAATCGCGAAGACTCTGGCCGGGAGCGCATCGGGCAACGAGGCAAGGGCATTGACGCTGCCGCTCGGCGGCGACAAATGGGGTCGCGATGTGCTGAAGAAGGCGGTGAAGGGCACGCAGACTTCGCTCTTCATCGGACTCGCCGCGGCCGCGCTCGCGGCTTTCATCGGCACGCTCTTCGGTGCACTGGCCGGCTATCGCGGCGGCAAGGTCGACGATTTGTTCAACTGGCTCTACAGCGTCTTCACGTCGATCCCTTACCTGCTGCTCGTGCTTTCGATCGCCGCGGTGGTGAACAGCAAGGGCGTCGTGCCCGTGATCCTGATCCTCGGGCTCACCGGCTGGACGGGCATCTTCCGGCTGATCCGCGCGGAGTACATGAAGCACAAGGTGCGCGAGTACGTCATGGCGGCCGATGCCATCGGGGCGAGCAACGCGCGCCGCATGTTCGTGCACATCCTGCCGAACGTCAGCCACGTGGTGCTGGTCCAGCTATCGCTCCATGTGGTGCTGTTCATCAAGTCGGAAGTCATCCTCACGTTCCTCGGCTTCGGGGTCGGTGTCGACACCGTCTCCTGGGGCAGCATGCTTGCCGAGGCCGGGAGCGAGCTGCTGCTGGGCAAGTGGTGGCAGCTGACGACGGCCACCGTCTTCATGGCACTGCTCGTCACGGCATTCAGCCTCCTCACCGACGCCATGCGCGACGCGCTGGACCCGAGGCTGAAATGAACCTTCTCGAAATCCGCGATCTTTCGATCCGCTTCCGGCTGGACGAGGCCACGACCGTCGACGCGGTGAAGGGCATCAGCTTCGACGTGCCGGTGCGCAGCTCGGTGGCGCTCGTCGGCGAGTCGGGCAGCGGGAAATCCGTCACCGCGCTCTCGGTGATGGGATTGCTG
This sequence comes from Burkholderiales bacterium, assembly GCA_035632415.1. GTDB lineage: Bacteria > Pseudomonadota > Gammaproteobacteria > Burkholderiales > SG8-39 > SCGC-AG-212-J23. The sequence goes on from DASQGW010000153.1 coordinate 34,514, forward strand.
CCGAAGGAGAACTCGAGCGTGGGCTCGGCGAGCCGCATCCTCTACCGGGACAAGGACCTGCTCAAGGCGAGGCCCGGCGAGTTGCAGAAGCTGCGCGGCGCCGAGATCTCGATGATCTTCCAGGAGCCGATGAGCTCGCTCAATCCGGTCTTCAGCGTCGGCTTCCAGATCGGCGAGGTGCTGCGCAAGCACCTGGGGCTCACGGGCCGCGCCGTGCGCGACCGGACCATCGAGCTGCTCCAGGAAGTGGGCATTACCGAGCCCGAGCGCCGGCTCGATGTCTATCCGTTCCAGCTTTCCGGCGGCCAGCAGCAGCGCGTGATGATCGCCATGGCGATCGCCTGCGAGCCGAAGCTCCTCATCGCGGACGAGCCGACCACCGCGCTCGACGTGACGGTGCAGCGCCAGATCATGGACCTGATCGCCGGCCTGCAGGAGCGCCATGAGATGGCGATGCTCTTCATCACGCACGACCTCGCGCTCGTCTCCGAGATCGCCGACCACGTCGTCGTGATGCGCGATGGCGAAGTGCGCGAGCAGGCGCCGGCCTCGCAGCTCTTCCGCGACCCGCGCGATGCCTATACGAAAGCGCTGCTCGCCTGCCGGCCGCCGCGGGACCGACGGCCGAAGCGGCTCCCCGTCATCGACGACTTCATGGGGGATGCGCCAAGAGGCGACACCGGAGAGCGGCGCCGCGGCTTGAGCGGCAGCGAGCCGACGCTCCTTGAAGCAAAGGGCCTCGCCAAGAGCTTCTACTTCCGCGAGGGGTGGCTTAAGCAGCGCGAGCTGAAGGCCGTGAAGAGCGCATCCTTCAAGATCGCCAAGGGCAAGACGCTCGGCGTGGTGGGGGAGTCCGGCTCGGGCAAGACCACCGTCGCGCTGCTCGTCGCAAGGCTGCATCAGGCGACCGGCGGGGAAGTGCGCTTCGAGGGCCGTGACCTGCTGAAGGTCGAGCCGAAGGCGGCGATGCCCTACAAGCGGCGCATCCAGATCGTGTTTCAGAACCCTTACGCCTCGCTCAATCCGCGCTTCACGGTCGGCCAGATCCTCGCCGAACCGATGCTGATCCACGGCATCGGGGCCGACGACGCCGAACGACACTCGCTCGCAGCCGAGCTCCTCAAGAAAGTCGGCCTGCCGCCGCTGTCGCTCGAGAAGTATCCCCACGAGTTCTCCGGCGGCCAGCGCCAGCGGATCGCCATCGCGCGGGCCTTGACCCTCAAGCCGGAGCTCCTGATCTGCGATGAATCCGTCTCGGCGCTCGATGTCTCGGTGCAGGCGCAGTTATTGAACCTCCTGCAGGATTTGCAGGACGAATACGCCATGAGCTACCTCTTCATCTCGCACGACCTGGCGGTGGTGCGGTACATGGCGGACGAAGTCATGGTCATGAAAGACGGCGAAGTGGTCGAGATCGCCGGCCCCGACGAGCTGTACGCCAACCCGCAGCACCCCTACACCCGCCTCCTGCTGTCGTCGATTCCCGGCCGGGCGAAAGGGGGGGCGCATGCTTGACCATAGCCTCGACACCGCGCACGGCATCGTCCACCTGCGACCGAAGGGCGCGCTGGAAAAAGAGGACTTCGCCCGTCTGGCGAAGACCGTCGATCCCTACCTCGAGAAGCAGGGCGAGCTCGCGGGCATCATCATCGACGCGCCCAGGTTCCCGGGCTGGGACAGCCTGGGCGCCATGGCCGCGCACATCCGGTTCGTCCGCGAGCATCACAAGCGCGTCAAGAAGATCGCCGTGGTGACCGATGCGAAGGTGGGTGACCTGGCCGAGAAGTTCGCCTCGCACTTCGTTGCCGCGACCGTGAGGCATTTCCCCGCCGGGCAGACGCAGGCGGCTGAAGAATGGATCGTGGGGAAGAGCTGATTGTCGAGAATGGCCAAGATTCAGGACATTGCCATTTGCCTGTGGTTCGACAACCAGGCGGAAGAGGCGGCGAAGTTCTATACCGGTATCTTCAAGCGATCGAAGATCATCGCGATCGCGCGCTATAGCAAGGCCGGATTTGCAATTCATCGTCGGCCGGAAGGCTCGGTGATGACAGTGGAGTTTGAGCTCCAAGGCCAGCGCTTCACGGCACTGAATGGCGGGCCGCTCTTCAAGTTCAACGAAGCGGTCTCCCTGCAGATCTATTGCAAGGACCAGAAGGAGATTGACTACTACTGGAAGCGGCTAGGCGAGGGCGGCGATCCGCGGGCGCAGCAATGCGGCTGGCTCAAAGACAAGTTCGGGCTCTCCTGGCAGGTGGTGCCGGAGGGCATGCAGAAGCTGCTGAAGGATCACAAGTCGCCGAAAGCGCAGCGCGCCATGGCGGCCGTCATGCGGATGAAGAAGCTCGACGTCGCGGCGCTGAAACGTGCCTACGACGGTTAACCCGTCTTGCGGGGCTTGCCCTTCGGCTGCGGCCGCCGCTTCGGCTTCGCGGTGGAGCGCACTTCCATGGTGACGCGCTGGCCCACCACCGCCCCCTTCGGGTTCCACTGTTTCATGTCCTCGACGGACACGCGATAGCGCTTGGCGATCGAGGCGAGCGTCTCGCCCGGCTTCACCGTGTGATAGATGCGCCGGTGGGTGATCGGGATCGGCGGCGCGTACATGATCGGCAGCTTGCCCATGTCCGCTGCGGCTCGGCTCGATGAGGGCACGACGATCAGGTGCGGCACGCTGCGGGAGCGCGACGGGATGCCATTCACTTCCTTCAGGTGGCCGACCGTCATGCCGTGCTTGCGGGCGATCGACTCGAGGGTCTCGCCTTTCTTCGGGTAGTAGGGCTTCCACGAGACGAGCGACTGCTCGTCGAGCTTCTGCAGGTTCTCATGGAAAGTGTCGACCTTGTCGGCCGGCAGCACGATGCGCGGCGTGACCGAGGCGCGGATGAGCGGACGGCTGAACCCGGGGTTCAGCGCGATGAACTGGTCGACCGACATGTCGGCGAGCTTGGCGGCGAGCTTGACGTCGATATCGCGCAGCTTGGTGTAGGCGACGAAGTACGGCTGGTTCGGGATCGGATCGAGCACGATGCCGAACGGCCCCGGGTCGTTGATGATGTTCTTCAGCGCCTGCAGCTTCGGCAGGTAGTGGCGCGTCTCGAGCGGCATCGTGAGATGCGCGTAGTCGGTCGGCTTGCCTTGCGCCTTGTTCTTGGCGATCGCCCGCGCGACGCCGTTCTCGCCCCAGTTGTAGGAGGCGAGGGCGAGCTGCCAGTCGCCGTACATGTCGTACAGATATTGGAGGTAGTCGAGCGCGGCGGTAGTCGAGTCGACGATGTCGCGGCGGCCGTCATACCACCAGTTCTGCTGCAGCTCGAAGCGCCTGCCGGTGCCGGGGATGAATTGCCAGAGACCCGAGGCATGCGCGCGCGAGTAAGCCATCGGGTTGAAGGCGCTCTCCACCACCGGCAGCAGCGCGATCTCGGTCGGCATGCCGCGTTGCTCGAGCTGGTCGACGATGTGGTACAGGTACATTCGGCTCCGGTCGAAGATGCGTTGCAGATACTCCGGGCGCGCGGCGTAGTACACCATTTTCTCCCGCACGATGGCGTTATCGATCTCCGGGATCTGGAACCCCTGGCGCACGCGCTGCCAGAGATCCTGCGGCGGCGTCGTGCGATCGATGAGCGCGATCGGCTCGCGCGGCTGGACCGCCGCGCGTGGGCCCTCGAACGGCGGCAGCGGCGCGGGCGGTTTCGGCGCCGCGGCCTCAGGTTCAGGCGCAACCGGCTGCGACTCGGGCTTCTCGATCACTGCCTGGTGTGCGGCCTCGCCGCCAGTCGTCGTGGGCTTGCCGGCAGGCGGCGTAGCGCAGCCGGCGATCAACAACGCGGCGAGGAGGGCGAGCGAGAGCTTCGCGGCCATCTAGAGCAGGTTCTTGCGAATGTAGATCTTCTGCCCGATGCGCAGGGGCTCGCCCACCCGGTTCCAGTGCTCGAGCGCTCCGACGCTGACCTGGTAGCGTCGTGAGATCGACCATAGCGTCTCGCCCTTGCGCACGTGGTGCACGATGCCCACCTGGCCGCGCACCGGGATGGGCGGCGCGTACATCACGGGCAGCTTGGCGGCGACGAGCGCCTCGGAGCGCGTCGGCACGACCAGCAGCTTGGGCAGATGCCATGAGCGCTGCGGGATGCCGTTCACTTTCTTCAGCTCGGCGATCTTGAGGCCGTAGCGCTTGGCGATCTTGCCGAAGGTGTCGCCCTTCTCCGGGTGGTACACCGTCCACGACACGAGCGAGCGGCCTTTCAGCTTCGCCAGGTTGTCGTAGAAGACCGGCACCTTGTCCGTCGGCAGCACGAGGCGGGAGGCCTCGGAGGCCCTTATCAGCGGCCGGTTGAAGCCCGGATTCAGGGCGAGGAACTCCTCGACCGGCATCTCGGCGAGCTCGGCGGCAAGCTGCAGGTCCATCTCGGGCGTCTCGTTGACCTGGACGAAGTAGGGCAGGTTCGGGATCGGATCGAGGTCGATGCCGAAGCTCGCCGGGTCGCGCACGATGTTCTTCAGCGCCTGCAGCTTCGGCACGTACCAGCGCGTTTCCCTTGGCATGTGCAGGCTCGCATAAGACGTTGGCTTGTGTGCCTTGCGGTTCCTGGCGATCGCGCGCGCCACCGCGTTCTCGCCGCAGTTGTAGGCAGCGAGCGCGAGCTGCCAGTCGCCATACCTCTCGTGCAGCTGGGTCAGGTAGTCGAGCGCCGCGTTGGTGGAGTCGACGATGTCGCGACGCTCGTCATACCACCAGTTCTGCTCGAGCTCGAAGCGCTTGCCGGTCGCCGGGATGAATTGCCACAGGCCCGAGGCGTGCGCGCGGGAATACGCCATCGGGTTGTACGCGCTCTCGACCATCGGCAGGAGCGCGAGCTCGGTGGGCAGGCCGCGCCGCTCGATCTCCGTGACGATGTGATAGAGGTAGAGCTTGCTGCGGTCGAATACGCGCTGCAGGTACTCCGGGTGCTGCACGTAGTACTGCGTCTGCTTGCGCGCCAGCGGACCTTCGAGCTCCGGCATGGCGAAGCCTTTGCGGATGCGTGCCCAGACATCCTGCTTCGGCCGCGTGCCGTCGATCGTGGCGATGGGAGGCCGCGCCGCGATGACCGCTCTTTCGCCGTCGAACGGGATGCGCTGCTGCGCCTCGCCCTCGACGGCCGGCGCGACCGCTGGCGCTGCAGGTGTCGCCGCTGCCGCAGGCGTCGCTCGCGCGGGCCCGCTCGCAGGCGGTGTTGCGCAGGCGGGCAGCAACGCGGCGACGCAGCCCGCGATCAGGACGCGCAGTCTCAAAACCGGTTCTTCCAGTCCCGGATGGCGGCGAACACGCCGATGGGATCGGAGATGCGCGGACCGGCGATGCGCGCGCCGAGGTATTTGTTCGCCGACTCGACGACCGCCGGCTCCCGGCAGCGCAGGAAGGGATTGGTCGCCTTCTCGTCGGCGAGCGTCGAGGGAAGCGTCGGTCTTCCGGCTTCGCGCAGCTTGCGGTCGCGCGCCTCGCGCCGCTCGAGCTCTCGATTGCCGGGTTCGACGGCCTTGGCGAAGCCGATGTTGGCGAGCGTGTATTCGTGCCCGCAGTACACCTTCGTGTCCTCGGGCAGCGCCGCGAGCTTGGAGAGCGAAGCGAACATCTGCTCGGCGGTGCCTTCGAACAGGCGTCCGCAGCCGCATGCGAAGAGCGTGTCGCCGCAGAAGAGGGCGCCGGCCCCATAATAGGCAATGTGCGCTCGGGTGTGGCCGGGGATGTCGAGCACCGTGAAGGTCACGCCGAGCTCCGGGATGGCGACGCGATCGCCCTCGGCGACCGGCTGGGTAAGGGTCGGGATCGGCTCGTTCCTCGGACCGAACACCGGCACGCGAAACTTGCCCACCAGCTCGCCAATGCCGCCGACGTGGTCGGGATGGTGATGCGTGGCGAGGATCGCGGCGAGCCGCAGCTTCTCGCGCGCGAGGTAGTCGAGCACCGGCGCCGCCTCGCCGGGATCGACCACGGCGGCGTACGTCGCATCGCGCAGCGTCCAGACATAATTGTCCTTGAACGCTGAAACTGGAACGATACTGACCGGCATTTTTCCCATTGATGCGGCACTCTTTCCTGCAAAACGGTGCGCCAAAGTATAACGGCGAGCTCTCCTCGCTTTCCGGGTGGTTTTCCACGCCCCAGGGCGCCTACGTCCTTGGCTGGGAGCTCGCCCAGTTTGACAGCGCCGTCGATGATGTATTCGGTTTCCGGGCAGTACAGGTCGGCCTACCGGAGGTCGACTTCCTGCGACAGAACCGCATGCCGTTTCGCTTTTCGCTCGCGCTCGAGCCCGGGGCGGCGATCGCCGCCGACCCGCTGCAGCTGCCGCTTGCCACGCAGAGCGTCGATCTCGTGGCGCTGCCGCACGTGCTGGAGTTCCATCCGAATCCGCACGAAGTGTTACGCGAAGCCGAACGCGTCCTGATGCCGGAGGGGCAGGTGGTGATTTCCGGCTTCAACACGCTTTCGCTGTGGCGCCTGCGGCAGGCGATGCCGTTCATGGACAAGCAGGGCGCGCCCTGGGAGGCCCGCTTCATCGGGCTGCTCAGGCTGCGCGACTGGCTGCGCGTGCTCGGCTTCGAGCTGAACGGCGGCGTGTTCGGCTGCTATGTGCCGCCATTCCAGCAGAAGACCTGGCTCGAACGCTTCTCCTTCATGGACAAGGCCGGGGCGCGCTGGTGGCCGCTCTTCGGCGGCATTTATGTCATCCGCGCCGTGAAGCGCGTCCACGGCATGCGGCTCGTGACGCCGGCCTGGCGGCGCGAGCGCGCGCGGCGCCGGGCGCTCGCGCCGGTATCCCAGCGCTCCCATAAGAACCATGGGTGAGGACACCGTGGAGGTCTATACCGACGGCGCCTGCAGCGGCAATCCCGGCCCCGGCGGTTGGGGCGCGGTCCTGCGCTACAAGGGGAAGGAGAAGGAGCTCTGGGGCGGCGAGGCGGCAACCACGAACAACCGCATGGAGCTGCTGGCCGTCATCCGGGCGCTCGAAGCGCTGAAGCGCCCAAGCCGGGTCCGCCTATATACAGACTCGCAGTACGTCCAGAAGGGCATCTCTTCCTGGATCCACCAGTGGAAGCGCCGCAACTGGCGCACCGCGGACAGGAAGGACGTGAGGAACGTCGACCTCTGGCAGGAGCTCGACGGGCTCGCGGCCAGACATGAGGTAGAGTGGCACTGGGTGCGTGGGCATGCCGGGCATCCGGAAAACGAGCGCGCAGACGCGTTAGCTAACAGGGGAATTCCAAAGAACAATGACGCGCCAGGTAGTGCTGGACACTGAAACGACCGGCCTCAACGCCAAGCTCGGCGACCGCATCATCGAAATCGGCTGCACCGAGATCCTCTCCCGCCGGGTCGCGGACCGGCACTTCCATGCTTATCTCAATCCCGAGCGGGACGTAGACCTCGGCGCGACTCGCGTCCACGGACTGACGCTGGAGGACCTGAGGCAAAAGCCGAAGTTCGCCGACGTGGCGAAGGAGCTGCTCGACTTCGTCTCCGGAGCCGAGGTCCTGATCCACAACGCCGAGTTCGACCTCGAGTTCCTCGACCTCGAGCTCGGCCGCTGCCGCCTCGGCCGGTTCGCCGACCACGTCGCCAAGGTGAGCGATACCCTCGCTTTCGCGCGCGAGCTTCATCCCGGCAAGAAGAACACGCTCGACGCGCTGTGCGAGCGGTATTTCGTCAATAACGCGCGCCGCACCTTGCACGGCGCGCTGCTGGACGCCCAGCTTCTCGCCGAGTGCTACCTCGCCATGACGCGCGGCCAGGAGAGCCTGCTGATGATGGAGCTCGAGACGCCGGCCCAGGCAGCCGCGGCGGCGGCGCTCATGCAGGTTGACGTCTCCAGCCTGATCGTCTTGCCAGCGCTGCCCGAGGAGAGGGCGCTCCATGAGCAATACCTCGACGCCATGGAGAAGGAGAGCAAAGGCAAGAGCCTCTGGCGCAAGCTGGCCGCCTAGTTTGAGTAGCGCGCGTTGCGCGGCATCCACTCGGCCCCGGCCATTTCCCGCCGGGCCGCAGGCAGCGTGATCTGGTAGTTGATCAGGTACACCGGCGCATCGGCGGCGAATTCCTCGAGGTGCTTCGGCTCGACCACGTGCTCGAACACGCGCTCGAGCTTGGGCGAGCGGTTGGCCGTGGATTTCACGAAGAGCTCGAAGGCGTAACGCCCTGGGCGCAGCGTAAGCCCGGGAGCGTGTCTCTTTTCCGCGAGATCGAAGAGCACGAACTTGGCCAGTGCCCGCTTGCCTTCGAGCGGGAAGGCGGTAAAGGGCTCGACGGCGGTGTCGTCCAGGCGGCGCTTCGCCTGGATGAAGCGCTGCATGTCGACCTCCGCCACCGGGGAGAGCAGCACCGAGCGCTCGATGTTGCCGTCTATGGTGAGGCGAAGCGCCACCCACTCGATCACGCCGTCGACCGAGCCCGCGTTGGTGAACTGCAGCGGCAGCAGGAGCTTGACTTCGCGGCCGGCCCGGCTCGGGCGCGGCACGATCACGTCGCCGGCGATGACCTCCGGGGCGAACTCGAGGAGGTGCAGGCGCAGGGCGCACATCACGGCGATGGCAAGCGCCCCGAGGGCGAGGCCCGCAACGATCCACGCCGGCAGCGGACCGAAATCGGCGAGCGCCATGGCGAGGACCAGCGACAGGACAATGAGCCCCGCGGCATCGCGCGCGGTCCTGCGAAGTACGGTGGCATTCATGAGCGCCATTCGACCGCCGGGCATGTGAATCCGCTACCGGCGCAGGGCTATACTTGGCTCATGGCAGCATCGATTTTCGATCACAATCTCGAAAAGAATCCCGCCAACTACGCGCCCCTGACGCCGCTCTCGTTCCTCGAGCGCGCCGCCTATGTGTATCCGCAGCGCACCTCCGTGATCCACGGGGCCGAGCGCTATACCTGGAGTGAGACTTACCGGCGTTGCCGCCGGCTGGCCTCCGCGCTCGCCAGGCGCGGCATCGGGGTCGGGGACACCGTGGCGGTGATGCTGCCCAATGTTCCGCCGATGTACGAGGCGCATTTCGGCGTGGCGATGACCGGCGCGGTGCTGAACACGCTCAACACGCGGCTCGATGGCGAGGCGATCGCCTTCATGCTGGAGCATGGCGAGGCTCGCCTTCTCATCACCGACAGGGAATTCTCACCGACGATCGAGGCGGCGCTGAAGCTCGTGAAGCGCAAGATCACCGTCGTCGACGCGGAGGATGCGCAGTTCACCGGCGGGAAGCGGCTCGGCGAGATCACTTACGAGCAGCTCCTGGCCGAGGGTGATCCGCAGTACGCGTGGCGGTGGCCGGCGGACGAGTGGGATGCGATTTCGCTCAACTACACCTCGGGCACCACGGGCAACCCGAAGGGCGTCGTCTATCACCACCGTGGCGCCTATCTGAATGGCGTCGGCAACATCCTCGTCTGGGGCATGCCGCATCATTCGGTCTACCTCTGGACGCTGCCGATGTTCCACTGCAACGGCTGGTGCTTCCCGTGGACGATGGCGGCGAACGCCGGCACGAATGTCTGCCTGCGCAAGGTCGAGCCGGCGGCAATCTTCAAGCTCGTCCGGGAGCATCGCGTCACGCACTATTGCGGCGCGCCGATCGTGCACCAGACGCTGATCAACGCGCCCGACGAGATGAAGCGGGGCATCGAGCACAAGGTGAGCGCCCTCGTCGCGGCCGCGGCACCGCCCGCGGCGATGATCGAGGGCATGGCGAAGATGGGCTTCGACATCACGCATGTCTATGGGCTCACGGAAACCTACGGTCCGGCGACCGTATGCGCACGCCACTCGGAGTGGGAAGCGATGCCGCTCGCCGAGCAGGTGCGCCTCAATGGCCGCCAGGGCGTGCGCTACACGGTGGAAGAAGGGCTCACCGTGATGGACTCCGAGACCCTGAAGCCCGTGCCCCCCGATGGCGAGACGATGGGCGAGATCATGTTCCGCGGCAACATCACGATGAAAGGCTATCTCAAGAACAAGAAGGCGACCGAGGAGGCCTTCGCCGGCGGCTGGTTCCATTCCGGCGACCTCGCGGTGATGCAGCCCGACGGCTACGTCAAGATCCGCGACCGATCGAAGGACGTGATCATTTCCGGCGGCGAGAACATTTCATCGCTCGAGGTCGAGGACGTGCTGTACCGCCATCCGGCGGTGCTGGCCGCTGCCGTGGTGGCAAAGCCCGATGCCAAATGGGGCGAGACGCCCTGCGCTTTCGTCGAGCTCAAGCCGAACGCAGCCGTGACCGAGCAGGAGCTGATCGAGTTCTGCCGCGGGCAGCTCGCCCGGTTCAAGGCGCCGCGGGCGGTGGTATTCGGCGAGCTGCCCAAGACTTCGACCGGCAAGATCCAGAAGTTCGTGCTGCGCGACAAGGCGAAATCGGCCACGGCGATCGATACATGAGTGCCATACCCAGATCCGACGAATCCATTCTCTTGCGGACCGACCGCGACGGGATCTGCACGCTGGTGATGAACCGGCCGCAGCAGATGAACCTGCTGACGGGCGAGATGCTCGAAGCGCTGCAGGAAGCCTTCGAAGCGATCGCCCAGGACCCGCGCGTCCGCGTGGTCGTGCTCGGAGCACAGGGCAGGGGATTCTGCGCCGGGCACGACATCAAGGAGATCCGCGCGCTGAAGGATCAGCCGAAGATCGAGGAGCTCTTCGCGAAATGCAGCCGCATGATGCAGACCATCACGGCGCTGCCGCAGCCGGTGATCGCGCGCGTGCAGGGCGCGGCCGCGGCCGCGGGCTGCCAGCTTGTCGCGCAATGCGATCTCGCCATCGCCTCGGAGGTCGCGAAGTTCACCACGCCGGGCGTGACGTGGGGGTTCTTCTGCTCCACGCCAGGGGTCGCGGTCGGCCGCAACCTCTCGCGCAAGCGGGCGATGGAAATGCTGCTCACCGGGGATGTCATCGATGCGCAGAAAGGGCTCGAATGGGGCCTCGTGAACAAGGTGGTGCCGGCCGCGGAGCTCGAAGCGGCGACGATCGCGCTCGCGACGAAGATCGCCGAAAAGCCGCCGGTCACGGTCGCCACCGGGAAGCGCGCGTTCTACGAGCAGATGGAGCTCGGCGCGGCCAAGGCCTATGAGCTTGCCTCGTGCGCCATCTCGGCGAGCTTCGCCCACGAGGAAGGCCGGCAGGGTATGGAAGCTTTCCTTGAGAAAAGGCAACCGCCCAAGCACTGAAGCGGTCTAGTATCGGCCTCTGCGCTGCGCCGCAGCAAAGAGGAGGGCGGTTGGCCGAGGAGACGATCCTAGAAACGCGAGACCTGACGAAGGAGTTCAAGGGCTTCGTCGCCGTCAAAGACGTGTCCCTCAAGGTCCGGCGCGGCAGCATCCATGCGCTGATCGGCCCGAACGGCGCGGGCAAGACCACCTGCTTCAACCTGCTGACGCATTTCCTCGCGCCGACGCGGGGCCAGATCTTCTACAACGGCCGGGAAATCACCGGCTCGAGCCCATCGAGCATCGTGCGCATGGGCCTCGTGCGCTCGTTCCAGATCTCGGCGGTGTTTCCGCACCTCACTGTCCTCGAGAACGTGCGCATCGCGCTGCAAAGGAAGCGCGGTCATTCGTTCGACTTCTGGCGCTCGCATGAGGTGCTCGACGGGCTGAACGGTCCGGCACGGGAGCTGATCGATGCCGTCGGCCTGTCCGAGTTCGAATCCACGGTGGCAGTCGAGCTGCCGTACGGGCGCAAGCGTGCGCTCGAGATCGCCACGACGCTCGCGCTCGACCCCGAGATGATGCTGCTCGACGAGCCGACCGCCGGCATGACGCACACCGACGTCGAGCGCATCACGGCGCTCGTGAAGCGCGTCGCCGCCAATCGGACCGTGCTGATGGTCGAGCACAACCTGTCCGTCGTTTCGACGCTTTCCGATCGCATCACCGTCCTCCAGCGCGGCGAAATCCTGGCGGAAGGCGACTACCAGACCGTCTCGAAGGACTCTCGTGTGGTCGAGGCGTACCTGGGGGCGGGGCATGGCTAACCTCCTCGAGGCCCGGGGCCTCAACGCCTGGTACGGCGAATCGCACATCCTGCACGGCATGGACTTCGACGTCGCCGAAGGCGAGCTGGTCACGCTGCTCGGGCGCAACGGCGCCGGCAAGACCACGACGCTGAAGTCGATCATGGGCATGGTCGGGCGCCGCTCCGGCTCGATCCGCTTTCGCGGCGCAGAGCTCATCGCGGCACCGTCGAACCGCGTCGCGCGCGCGGGGATCGCATTCTGCCCGGAAGAGCGCGGCATCTTTGCGAGCCTCGACGTGGAGGAGAACCTGCTGCTTCCGCCGCAGGTCGCGCCGGGCGGGCTGCCGCTCGCGCAGATCTTCGAGCTGTTCCCGAACTTGAGGGAGCGGCTGCGCAGCCAGGGGACCAAGCTCTCGGGCGGAGAGCAGCAGATGCTCGCCATCGGCCGCATCCTGCGCACCGGCGCGCGCATGTTGCTGCTCGATGAGCCGACCGAAGGCCTCGCGCCGGTGATCGTGCAGCAGATCGGCCGCACGCTCGAGCGGCTCAAGCGCGAGGGCTTCACCATCCTGCTGGTCGAGCAGAACTTCCGCTTCGCGCAGAAGCTCGCCGATCGTCATTACATCGTGGAGCACGGCAAGGTGGTCGAGTCCATCGCCGGGCGGGACCTCGAAAGCCACATGGAGCGCGTCCACGAATATCTCGGTGTCTGAACCTTTCAACCTGGTCAAGTGAATGGAGGAAGCGATGTCTAAGTGGAAGAAATTGAGTGCAGCGGTTGCGTTGGCGCTTTGCGCCGGGGGAGTGCAAGCCCAGATCTCGGGCGGCGTCGTCAAGATCGGCGTGCTGAACGACATGTCGAGCCTGTACGCCGACATCGGCGGTCCGGGATCGGTGGCCGCGGCCAAGATGGCGGTCGAAGACTTCCTGAAGAGCTCGAAATCGGGCCTCAAGGTGGAGGTGGTGTTTGCCGACCACCAGAACAAGCCCGACGTCGGCTCGCAGATCGCGCGCCAGTGGTACGACGTGGACGGCGTGGATGCCATTTTCGACGTGCCGAACTCCGGCGTCGCCCTCGCCATCAACCAGATCACCAAGGACAAGGGCAAGGCCTTCATCAACACGGGTGCGGCAAGCTCGGACCTCACGGGCAAGGCGTGCTCGCCGAACACCGTGCACTGGCTCTACGACACCTGGATGCTCGCGCACGGCACCGGCGGAGCGATGGTGAAGACGGGCGGTGACACCTGGTTCTTCCTCACGGCCGACTATGCGTTCGGCCATGCGCTCGAGCGCGACACTGCCGAGGTCGTGAAGGCGAACGGCGGCAAGGTGCTCGGCGCGGTGCGCCATCCGCTGAACACGCAGGATTTCTCGTCCTTCCTGCTGCAGGCGCAATCGTCGAAGGCGAAGGTGATCGGGCTCGCCAATGCCGGCGGTGACACGGTCAATTCGATCAAGCAGGCGTCCGAGTTCGGCATCACCAAAGGCGGCCAGCAGCTCGCGGGCCTGCTCGTGTTCCTCACCGACGTGCATGGCCTCGGGCTCGAGAAGGCGCAGGGGCTTGTGCTTACGGAGACCTTCTACTGGGACATGAACGACGGCACGCGCGCCTGGGCGAAGCGCTTCGCGCCTCTCAACAAGGGCCAGTACCCGAGCATGGACCATGCGGGCGTCTACGCCGCGGTGTTGCACTACCTGAAGGCGGTTGCCTCCGCGAAGACGGACGACGGCACGAAGGTGATTGCCGAAATGAAGAGGCTGCCGACCGATGATCCGCTCTTTGGCAAGGGGCGCGTGCGCCAGGACGGCCGCAAGATCCACCCGGCTTATCTCTTCGAGGTGAAGAAGCCTTCCGAGTCGAAGTACGCGTACGACTACTACAAGCTGCGCGCCACCATCCCGGCCGAGCAGGCGTTCCGGCCCGAGAAGGAAGGCGGCTGCGACCTGGTGAAGTAAGCAGTCGAAATGCCCGAGATCTTCGGCATCCCCACGGCGGCGCTCTTCGGCCAGCTTCTGATCGGGCTGATCAACGGCTCGTTCTACGCGCTGCTGTCGCTCGGCCTCGCCGTGATCTTCGGGCTGCTCAACATCATCAACTTCACCCATGGCGCCCAGTACATGCTGGGCGCCTTCACCGCCTATCTGCTCTTGAACAAACTGGGCATCGGCTATTGGCCCTCGCTCCTGATCGCGCCGGTGGTGGTCGGTATCACCGGCGTGATCATCGAGCGATTCATGCTCAAGCACCTCTACAAGCTCGACCACCTGTACGGGCTGCTGCTCACCTTCGGCCTCGCGCTCATCATCCAGGGGGTGTTCCGCAACGAGTACGGCTCTTCCGGACAGCCTTATCCGATTCCCGAGCAGCTTTCGGGCGGCCATAACCTCGGCTTCATGTTCCTGCCGAACTATCGCGCCTGGGTCATCGTCGCGTCGCTCGTCGTCTGCTTCGCCACCTGGTTCGCGATCGAGAAGACCAAGCTTGGCTCGTATCTTCGCGCGGCGACCGAGAACCCGGCGCTCGTCCAGGCCTTCGGCATCAACGTGCCCCGGATGATCACGATCACCTACGGCTTCGGCGTGGGGCTCGCCGCGTTCGCCGGAGTGATGGCCGGGCCGATCTACCAGGTGAGCCCGCAGATGGGGGCCGACCTGATCATCGTCGTGTTTGCGGTGGTGGTGATCGGCGGCATGGGCTCGATCATGGGATCGATCGTCACCGGCTTCGGCCTCGGCGTCATCGAGGGCTTTACCAAGGTCTTCTACCCGGAGGCTTCGAATACCGTGATCTTCATCATCATGGCCATCGTCCTGATGATCAAGCCCGCGGGCCTGTTCGGTCAGAGATGAGCGGCGCCCGTCAATGAAGCATCACCGCATCGCTTTCCTCGTGATGGTGGCCGTGTTCGTGCTTGCGCCGCTCGCGATGTACCCGGTGTTCCTGATGAAGGTGATGTGCTTCGCGCTCTTCGCCTGCGCATTCAACCTGCTCATCGGCTACGGCGGCCTGCTTTCCTTCGGCCATGCCATGTTCCTCGGTACCGCCGGCTACGCCTCGGCGCATTCGGCGAAGCTCTGGGGCTTTGCGCCCGAGTTCGCGATCCTCTTCGGCACCGCCGCCGCGGCGCTCCTCGGCATCGCCACCGGGCTGATCGCGATCCGTCGCCAGGGCATCTACTTCGCCATGATCACGCTCGCGCTCGCGCAGATGATCTTCTTCTTCTACCTGCAGGCGAAGTTCACGGGCGGCGAGGACGGCATCCAGGCCGTGCCGCGAGGGCGCCTGTTCGGCCTTGTCGACCTGTCGAATATCTGGGCGATGTACGCGACGGTGTTTGCCGTCTTCGTGGGCGGTTTCCTGATCATCTACCGGGTGATCCACTCGCCCTTCGGCCAGGTGCTGCAGGCGATTCGCGAGAACGAGGCCCGCGCGACCTCGCTGGGCTACGACACGGCGCGCTACAAGCTGCTCGCCTACGTGCTCTCTGCCACACTCGCCGGGCTCGCCGGGGCGACGAAGGCGATCGTCTTCCAGCTCGCTTCGCTCACCGACGTGCACTGGTCGATGTCGGGCGAAGTGGTGTTGATGACCCTCCTCGGCGGCCTTGGCACCGTGTTCGGTCCCGTGGTGGGCGCGCTCGCCGTCGTCTCGATGGAGAACTACCTCGCGCAGCTCGGTGCGTGGGTCACCGTCGTGCAGGGCGTCATCTTCGTGATCTGCGTGCTCGCCTTCCGCCGGGGCATCATCGGCGAGCTCGCGCGGCTAATAAAGAAACCGCTCTGAGCGCCTCGAGCAAGCTGCCGCGGTAATACCAGACGAGCCCGCACATCGCATACAGGGAGAGCGAAGCGGGGAAGTTCGCTTCGCGCATCAAGTCCAGCGCGATGGGGTTCTTGAAGCGCCAGTAGAGCCAGTAGCAGCCGTCGACGCTGAACCAAGTCGCGAAAAGCATGAGCGGCCACCAGCGCCATCGGCGCTCGACAATCACCCGCAGGCTCCATGGCGCCGTGAGGTAGGCAAAGAACGCCATGATCAGGCTGATCGGGATGTCCCAGTCTGGCGCGGGCGTGAAGTAAGAGCCAGCGATGAGTAATGCGACGCCGATGCCGAGCGTCGCTAGCTTCCAGGGCCGCAGATACTCCCGCATCAGGCGCCGAGGTTGAGCACGACCCCCGACAGCTGGCCGGCGCGAGCCGAGGCGAGGAAGCAGACCGTGTCGCCGACCTGCTCGGGCTCGATGACGCTGCCCATCAGCTCCGCGTAGCGGCTTTCGTCGCCGAACTTCATCTTCGCCTGGGTCTTCATCAGGGTGATGATCCGGTCGGTCCTGGTGGACGGCGGATGCACGCCGACGACGCGCACGCCGTTCTGCGCATACCCACGCCCCAGGGCCTTGGTGAAGTTGGCCAGGCCTGCATTGGCGGTGGCGCCGCAGATGTACTCGAAGCTGCCGTGCTCGCCCGCCATGCCGATGACGTTGACGATGACGCCGTCCTTCCGGGCCTTCATCTTCGGGTAGATCTCGCGCGTGAGGTTGATGAAGCCGAACACCTTGAGCTCCCAGGCATGGCGCCACTTCGCCTCGTCGACCGACTCGATCGTGCCGCCGGGAATGTCGCCGGCGTTGTTCACCAGGATGTCGACCTCTGCGCATTCCTTGGCGAGGCTGCGCAGGGCCGCGCCGTCTCGTAGGTCGACCGAATGCGTCTTCACGCTCCCGCCGAGGCCGCGGGCGGCCTGGGCCAGCCGATCCTTGTCCCGCGCGGCAAGGTGCACCGTGCAGCCCTCGGCGACGAAAGCCTTGGCGCAGGCGAGGCCAATGCCCTTCGAGCCACCGGTGACGAGAACTGATTTACTCTTCAAGCCGAGGTCCATTCGTTTGTCCCTAAAGGAGAGAGTTGATGCCGGCCTATATCATCGCAATGGTCAACATAAAAGACCCGCAGAAATACCAGGAATATGCGAAACGGGCGGGTCCCGCCAATGCGAAACACGGCAGCCGCTTCCTGGTGCGGGGCGGCAAGAAGACCACGCTCGAAGGCGACATTCCCTTCGAGCGCATCGTCGTCAGCGAATTTCCCGACGTGGAAAGCGCGAAGAAGTTCTATGACTCGCCCGAGTACCAGGACGCCCGCAAGCACCGCCTGGGCGCCGCCGACTTCCACATGGTCATCGTCGAGGGCGCGCAGCCTTGAGGCGGTATTCCTCAGTTAGGCGTTACCGCCTCTTAGCTAGGGTCGGGCTGGAGCGTTCTTAGCAGCCGAAGTGCCGGCGATCCGCCCGAGCGCGACGGCGCAGAGCAGCCCGTTGCCCGAGAGATAGCCCCACACATGCGCGCCCGAGACGCCGCGCGCCGCGCCGCCGCCCGCGAACACGTTCGGCAGCGGCAGCACGCGCGCCGACTCGTCTATGACCAGACCGCCTTGCGTGTGGAAGAGGGCGCCGGTGACCTTGATGCCGTAGTACGGCGCGACAAGCTTCGGCTTCGTCGTGAAGTCGCGGCCAAAGGGGTCGCGCCCCTTGCCTTCGGCGAAGCGCTCAACCCGACGCAGCGTCTCCCCCAGCTTCGGCAGCTCGTGTGCCGGGCGCACCGCGCCGGCGGCCTGCGCATCGCGATAGTCGGGAAAGGTCATGCCGAGCTCGTGCAGTCGCTGGTCGTAGATGCACCAGGCGATGCCGCCAGGCTGGCGAATCACCGGGAGGCATTGCTCGGAGTAGCCGAGGTGCTCGTTCGAGAAGCGTTCGCCGTTCTCGTTGACCTGGATGCCGCCCTCGGTCATCAGCGCCCACGTAATCAGCACGCCATGCGGCGTCGCGACGGAGCCGTGGCCCTGGTAGGCGCTCATGTCCGCAACCGACGCGCCGATCGCAGTGCCCCATCTCATGGCGTCGCCCTGGTTGCCGACGTGCCCGAAGAAGAGCGCCGAGGAAATGTCCGGCAGGTAGCGTGCCACCATCTCCTTGTTGCCGCCGAAGCCCGAGCAGGCAAGGACGAGCGCCCCGTACTCCACTTCCTCGAAGCTTCCGTCCGGCCGCTCGAACCGCACGCGCTCGCGATCGACGTCGGTGACGCGGGCGGAGGTCAGGATGTCCACCTCCGAGCACGCGCGCAGCAACGCCGCCATCAGCGCTTCGCCCGTCTTCTCCTGCAGCGCATGCATGCGCAGCACGCGGTGCCCGGGGTAGGTGAAGCCCTGAAGCACGTCGAAGCGCAGGCCATGGCAATCGTCCAGCCACTCGAGCGTCGGCCCAATGCTGCGCGTGACGCTGTCGACGATGCGCGGATCGGCTTCGCCGTGGTTCTTGCGCCGCACGTCGGCCGCGAAGAGCTCCGGCGAATCGTCGATGCCGGCGGCGCGCTGGTAACGCGTGCCGGCGGCGGGAATGAAACCGGAGGAGAGCGCCGTCGAGCCGGATGGACTTGCATCGCGCTCCAGGACCAGCACCTCGGCGCCGGCATCGCGCGCCGCCAGCGCGGCGGTGAGGCCGCAAGCGCCGGCGCCGACGATGACGACCGGAACCTTCAACTGGTCGGCCGGTGCAGGTAGCGTCCGCGCGGCTTTCCCGTCACGTTGCCGTTCTCGCAGGCAAGCTCGCCGCGCAGGAACGTAGCTTTCACCCGGGCCGAGAGCTCGATGCCCTCGAACGGCGTATAGCCTTGGGTCGACTCGGACTCCTTCGCGCGGATCGTCCAGCTCTCGGCCGGATCGACGAGGGCGATATCCGCGTCCAGCCCTTCGGCGATGTCGCCTTTGGAGTTCAGGCCGAAGCGCCGCGCCGGGTTGTAGCTCGTCAGCGCAGCCATCCGGTTATAGGACAGGCCTCGCTTGCTTCCTTCCGAGACGAGCGCCGGCAGCAGGTATTCGGTGCCCCCGAAGCCCGATTTCGCCAGCCAGATGTTGCCGAAGGCCTTCTTTGCCACCTTGGTCTCGTGGCGGCAGCAGGCATGGTCGCTGACGACCCAGTGCACATTGCCCGCGAGCACCTGCTCCCACAAGTACTCGACGTCCTCGCGCGGCCGGATGGGCGGGTTCACCTTGGCAAGCGGCCCGGCCTTCGAATTCACGTCGAGAACGAGATGGCCGACGGTGACCTCGCGGCGGAAGTCGATGTGCGGAAAGACCGCCTGCATCTGCAGCGCCGCGCTCAGCGCCTTGCGCGAGGACAGGTGCAGCAGGTTGATATTGGGCAACGCCGCCTCGTTAGCGAGGTAGGAGGCAATGAACACCGCCAGGCCTTCCGAATGCGGCGGCCGCGCCGCGTGGTAAGCCTCGAGGCCTTTCAGCTTGCCGGCGGTCTCCACCATCTTGGTGTACGCAGTCATGATCTCCGCGGTCTCGCAATGAAGCGACAGGCTGATCTGCGAGGCTTTCTCCGGGAAGCGCTCGCGCGCCTTCTGGACGCCCCGCATGACGAACTCGAAGTGCGCGTAGTCGTAGCGCTCTTCGGGCCCGATCATCAGGAAGTCGCGCTGGGCATCGGAGCGGCCGTGCAGGCCGTGCGAGCCGTAGAACATGAAGATCTTGAAGGACGGCACGCCGTGCTTTTCCACCAATGATGGAATTTCGGAAATGTGCATGCGGTCCATCGGCGCCAGGTGATAACCATAGTCGGCGTGGTAGCGGCCCTTGGAGATGTCGAGCACCTCGGGGAAGAACTTGCGATACGGCCCGCCCTTGTTGAGGTAGTACTGCCCGGTGCGGAAGTAGGTCAGCATCGAGGTGACGCCGCCCTGCGCGGCGGCTCGGCTTTCGCTTGCCGCGTCTTCGCGCAGCGGCGAATAGATGCCGGCGTGCATGTGGGCGTCGACCACGCCCGGGAAGGCGAGCCGGCCCTTGCCGTCGTAGACCTGCTTTGCCTCCTTCGCGGGGATTCCGGCGCCGATCTTCGCGAACTTGCCGCCGCGGACGGCGATGTCGGCATCATGGATCGCGTGGCCCTGCGGCCGCACGACGCGCACGTTCTTGATGAGCAAATCCCATTTCTTTGCGGTTGCCATGTCTTCTCCCTATTTTTCGTATCGTTTCCCGAGCTCCAGCATCTGCGGCGTACCGATCACGCCATTGAGACCCTGGAAGTCGAGCATGCGGTTGCGCAGGGCGGCGGTCGTGCCGTCGCGCTTCAGCACGGCGAAATATTCCTGCGCGGCGAAGGCGAGGCAGCGCGCGAGTCCTCCCGGGAAGATGGCAATGCGGTAGCCGAGCGACTGCAGGCTCTTCGCATCGAGCACCGGCGTCTTGCCGCCCTCCACCATGTTGGCGAGCATGGGAACGCGCTTGGCGAAGCGGCCAGTGATGGTCTTCATCTGCGCTTCGCTTTGCGGCGCCTCGATGAAGAGCACATCGGCGCCCGCTTCGACATACCGTTCGGCGCGCTCCACGGCCTTGTCGAGGCCTTCAACGGCAATCGCGTCGGTGCGCGCCATGATGAGCGCGCCAGTCCTCGCGTCCAATGCTGCCTGGATCTTGCCGACCATTTCTTCGGCGCTGACGAGCGCCTTGCCGTCGAGATGCCCGCAGCGCTTCGGCGTGACCTGGTCCTCGAGCTGGATCACCGTCGCGCCGGCGCGCTCGAACTGCTTCACGGTGCGCGCAACGTTGAGCGCATTGCCGAAGCCGGTGTCGGCGTCGACGATGACCGGGAGCCCGATCCGCTCGCGGATGTTCTCCAGCGTGTCGGCCACTTCGCTCGCGGTCACGAGCCCGATATCGGGCCGACCAAGGCGCGTATAGGCGATGCTCGCGCCCGAGACGTACACCGCCTCGAACCCTGCCTGCTCGGCGAGAAGCGCCGTCAGCGCGTCGTAGACGCCGGGGGCGAGGAGGAGCGGATCACGCTCAAGCCTTTCGCGCAAGTTTCTTCTCCAGGTGGGGAAGCAGACCGCCGTCGCGGATGATGGCCATCAGGAATGCCGGGATCGGCTCGCAGGCGAGCGTCTCGCCGGTGGTGCGATTCACCACCTTGCCGCGCTCGGCATCAACGTCGAGTTCGTCGCCGACCCGGATGCGCTTCGCATCGGCGCAGACGACGGCGGGCAGGCCGAGGTTGATCGCGTTGCGGTAGAAGAGCCCGGCGAACGATTCGGCGATGAGCACCGCGACACCCAGATGCTTGAGCGCTTCGGGTGCCTGCTCGCGCGAGGAGCCGGCGCCGAAGTTGCGGCCGCCGACGACGATGTCGCCCGGCTTCACTTCCCTGGCGAACGCAGGCGAGACCGATTCCAGGCAGTGCTTCGCGATTTCCTCGATGCCGAACTTCATGTAGCGGCCGGGCGCGATGACGTCCGTGTCCAGGTTGTCGCCGAAGACCCAGGCTTTCACGCGAGCAGATCCCGGGGGTCGGTGATGCGTCCGGTGATCGCCGAGGCCGCCACCGTGTAAGGCGAGGCGAGGTAGACCTGCGCCGCCGGATCGCCCATGCGGCCCTTGAAGTTGCGCGCGGTGGTGGAGATGGTCACGGTATTCGCGGCGAGCAGGTTGGGGCCATAGCCTGCGCACATGCCGCACGAGTTGGCGAGCAGCTCCGCGCCGGCATCGAGCAGGACGCGGAGCGTGCCTTCGCGCTCTGCGGCCTGCTGGTCGCGCAGGCTCGCCGGTGCTACGAGCAGGCGAGTCTTCGCCTTGCGGCTTTTAAGCACCTTGGCGGCCATGCGCAGGTCGTCGAGCTTGGCCCCGGTGCACGCTCCTATGTAGGCGAGGTCGATCTTCTCGCTGAAGTCGCCCACGGGCTTGGTATTGGCGGGGCTGTGCGGCGCCGCGACCTGGGGCGCGAGCTCAGTTGCGTTGAATCGATGGTGCTGGAGCATCGGGGCGCCCGGGTCGCTGTCCCAGATCTCGCCTTTGCCGAGGTACTTCAGGGTGACCTCGTCTGAGGCGACCAGCCCGGTCTGGCCGCCGAGCTCGGCCGTCATGTTGCAGAGGGTCATGCGCTCCTGCATCGAGAGTGCGCGGATCGCCGGGCCGCGGTATTCGACGGCTTGATACTGGCCGCCGTCCATGCCGAAGCGGCCGATAAGGAAAAGCATGATGTCCTTCGCCGAGACGCCCGGAGCGAGCGCGCCGTCGAAGTCCATCGCAATCGTGTGCGGGACTTTGAGCCAGATCTCTCCGGTGACGACTACGCCGAGCATCTCGGTCGCGCCGATGCCGAACATGTACGTAGCGAAGGCGCCGCCGGTGGGCGAGTGGCTGTCGCCGCCGACGGCGAACATGCCCGGACGCAGGTGGCCGCGCTCGGGGAGCACGACATGGCAGATGCCTTGCGCGTCGTAGAACGCGTCGACGCCGGCTTCCTTCACCCAGTCCTGCGCGATCCGGATGATCTTGCGGCTCTCGTCGTCGTAGGCGGGAAGGTAGTGGTCGGTGATGACCACGAGCTTCGACGGATCCCAGACCTTTGCGCCGAGGCGCTCGAGCCTGGGCTTCAGCCTCCGCGGGCCGCTCGAGTCGTGCACCATCGCGAGGTCGACCTTGCAGGTGACGATCTCCCCCGGCGTCACCGATGCACGGCCGGCGGCGCGGGCGACGAGTTTCTGTGCGAGCGTTTGTGCCATCTCAGAGTCCCAGATACGCGCGCTTGAGCTCCGCGTTCGCGAGGAGCTCGGCCGGCGTGCCCTGGAAGACGATGGCGCCGTTCTCGAGGACGTAGGCGCGATTGGCGATCTCGAGGGACTGGCCGACGTTCTGCTCGACAAGCAGGATCGGCAGTCCCTCCTTGTTCAGCCGGGCGATGAGCGCAAAGAGCTCCTCGACGGCGACCGGCGAGAGGCCGAGCGACGGCTCATCGAGGATCAGCAGCCGCGGCTCTGCCATCAGGCCGCGGCCAATCGCCAGCATCTGCTGCTCTCCGCCCGAGAGCGTGCCGGCGCGCTGGGCCGTGCGCTCCTTCAGCTTGGGGAACACGCTGAACACGTGCTCGAGGTTCCTCTCGCGGTTCGCGCGGGCGCGGCGATAACTGCCGAGCTCGAGATTCTCGTGCACGGTGAGATTGGGAAAGACGCGGCGGCCTTCTGGAACATGGATGAGCCCCGCGGCGACGATATCCGTGTACCGCGAGCCCGCAATACTGCGATCTTCGAACTCGATTGTGCCGGAAAAGGCCGGCAGCAGGCCGGAGAGCGTGTTGTTGAGCGTGGTCTTTCCCGCGCCATTGGAGCCGAGGAGCGCGACCACTTCGCCCGGGCGGACGGCGAGGTCGATGCCGCGGAGGACTTCGACCCGCCCATAGCCGCCGCGCAGCGCCGCGACTTCAAGCATAGGCGGCCCTCATGCGTGCGGCGGTTCCATGGCCGAGATACGCCTCGACGACGGCGGGGTCCGACGTGACTTCGCGCGGCGTGCCGTGCGCGATCAAGCGGCCGTTCGAGAGGACCCACGCCTCGTCCGAGAGGTTCATGACCGCGCGCAATACGTGCTCGACCATCAGGACGCTGATGCCGCCATCGCGGATGCCACGGATCACCGGGAGCACTTCATCGATCTCCCGCGGGTTTAGGCCGGCGAGAACCTCGTCGAGCAGCAAGAGGCGGGGCTCGGTCGCCAGCGCTCGTGCGAGCTCGAGCCGCTTGCGACCTGCGATGGTGAGGTTCGCCGCCAGCTTGTCGAGCTGTACCGCGAGGCCGACCCGCGCCGCGACGGCTTCGGCTGCGCCGAGCGCGCTCGCTCGCGAAGGATGGCGAAGGTGGGCGCCGACCGCGATGTTTTCGCGCACGGTCTGGGCACCGAAGGGCTGCACGATCTGGAACGTCCGCGCCATGCCGAGGCGGCAAGCCTCGTGCGGCGGGATGCCGGTGATGTCGCGTCCTTCGAGCCGGACGCGACCGTGATCGGGCCGGACGAAACCGGAGATCAGGTTGAACACGGTGGTCTTGCCCGCGCCGTTCGGGCCGATCAGGGCCACGATCTTTCCCCGAGGCAAGGCGAGCGACACGTCGTCTACGGCGGCGAGGCCGCCGAAGCGCACAGAGAGCTTTTCGGCCTCGAGGATCACGCCTTCCGCCGCAGCAGGCCGAGGACACCGCTCGGCATGAAGGTGATCATGAGCACGAGGAGGGCGCCGTAGAGCATGAGGCTCACGCCCGGCGCGTTCTCGAAGAGCCCGCGCGTGCCTTCGCCGAGGAGCTGCAGCAGCACGGCGCCGAGCACCGGTCCCCACAGCGTGCCGAGCCCGCCGACGATCGGCGCAAGAAGCGCTTCGATCGAGACCCCCGGGCCATAGGCGAGCCCGGGATCGATGTACTGGAAATATTGCGCGTAGAACACGCCGCCCAGCGCCATGAGCGCCCCGGAGAGGGCAATCGCGCCGAGCTTCACCCGAAAGACGTTCACGCCGAGCGCCGCGGCCGAATCCTCGTTGTCCCGTACGGCTTGCAGCCAGGCGCCGTAGCGCGAATTCTTCAGCCACCAGCCGACGACGAGGCCGGCCAGCACGAAGGCGAGGATCACGTAGAGGTAACCTGTTTTCGTGGCGAACTGGAAGTTCTCCGGCCCGGCCTTCAGCTTCACCATGATGCCCACGCCTGCGCCGGTAAAGTCCACGTTGTTCGCGAGTATGCGGAACACTTCCGCGAAGGCGAGGGTGACGAGCGCGAAGTACGAGCCGCGCAGCCCGTAGCGGAAGGAAAGGGCGCCGATGAAGGCGCCGACTGCAGCACCGAGCAGGAGAGCCGCGGGCAGCGTCGCCCAGGCATTCCATCCGAGCTTCGCCTGCAAGACGGCAGCCGCATAGGCGCCGGTGCCGAAGAACACCGCATGGCCGAAAGAGAACTGGCCGCCGAAGCCGGCGAGGATGTTCCATGCGAGGCCGAGCAGCGCCGTATACAGGACCATGATCGCGGCGTTCAGCAGGAAGCCCGAGCTCGCCACCATCGGCAGGGCCGCGACGAGAGCTCCAAAAACCGCGATGGGAACGAGCTGCTTCAGGCGCGCGCTCCGAAGAGGCCCTGCGGGCGAAAGAGCAGCACCGCGATGAAGATGAGGAAGATGCCGATCTGGCCGAGCGATTCGCCGAGCCACAGGCTACCCACGGACTCCACCACCCCTATGAGGAGCCCACCGACCAGCGCGCCCGCGAAGCTGCCCATCCCGCCCAGCACGACGATCGTGAAAGCGATCAGGACGAAGCCGTTGCCGACGGTCGGATTCACGTAATAGGCGGGCAGGAGGAAGCAAGCCGCTGCGCCGAGGCAGGCGAGACCGATGCCGAAGCTCATCGCGAAGACGTGCTCGACGTCGATGCCGACCAGCCGGGCACCCTGCCTCTCCTTGGCGCACGCGCGTATCGCGCGGCCGAGGTCGGTGGTGCGCATGATGGTGAGCAGCACACCGGCCGTGGCGCCGGCGCCAAAGAAGGCCACGATCTTGGGCAGCGCGATCATCGCCGGGCCGATCGGCACCGTGGTGAAGGTGTACGCGGTGTCGATGGTGCGCGTGTCCGACTTGAAGAGGAAGAGCGCCAGGTTCTCGAGCACGATGGCGAGCCCCAGGGTGACGAGCAGGATGTTCTCGTCGCGCCCGTGGCTCGCCACGCCGATCACGTAGCGGTAGGCGAGGTACCCCGCCGCGAACATGGCGGGCACCATGACGACGATGGATACGTACGGATCGAGGCCCAGGCTCCTCTGCAGGTAGTACACGCCATAGAGCGCCATCATCAGCGCCGCGCCGTGCGCGAAGTTGATGATGTGCAGCACGCCGTAGATCAGCGTGAGCCCGAGCGCGATCAGCGCATAGACCGCCCCGGTCGTGAGTCCGTTAAGGAGCGAGGGCCATAGGATCGAGAGCTCGAACAATCCCGCTCAGCCCTTCCACGGGAACGAGGGCTGCGTCTCGGCGTAGGTCTTGGGCAGCACGACTTTGATGTCGTTCTTCAGCACCTGCATCATCAGCGGCTGCGCTCCCTGGTTCTGACCGTTCACGAACTTGGTCGGGCCGTACGGCATGAAGTGCTTGTCCCAGGTCGAGCCTGCGAGCGCGTTGACGATGTCGTCGCGCTTCGTCGACTTCGCCCGCTCGATCGCGTCGGCGAGGAGGTGCACCGCCGAGTAGTTGAGGTATACCTCGTAGGTGAAGAACTGATCCTTCATCGCGTCGACGCGCTTCTTCAGCGCCCAGGCGCGCTTGTCCTTCGGGTTGAACCAGTGGTTCACGTCGAGCACGCCGTTCGCGGCGTCGGAGAATTCTCTTACGAACTTGTACGACGAGGCGGCGCCGCCGAGCACCGAGTAGATCGCCTTCGGCACCACGTTCTGCTGCTTCATCGTGCGCACGAAGAGCGCGTACTCGTTGTAGTAGTTCGCCGGGATGACGATGTCGGGATTGACCGCCTTCACCCGCAGCACGATGTTGTTGAAGTCCCGCGTCGGGTTGGCGTGCTTGATCACTTCCTTGACTTCGAAGCCGAGGTGCGGCAGCTGCTGCGAGAGGAGGTTCGCCGTCCCCGTGCCGAAAAGCGACTCCTCGTGCACGATGACGACGGTCTTGGCCGGCTTGCCCGCGAGGTTGTTGAGCAGGACGAGGTGGTTCATCGCCGTGTCGGCGCAGACCTTGTAGCCGGGGGCGAAGCGGAAGGTGTTGGCAAGCCCGCGCTCGACGATCTGGTCGGCGACGCCGACGTCCACCACGTGAGGGATGTTGTACTTCGCGGCAGCCTGCGTCGTGGCGAGGCAGATGGCGGAGGCATAGGCGCCGACGATGGCGGACACGCCCGCCTCGTTCATCTTCTCGACTTCGGCGGCGCCGATTTCAGGCTTGGACTGCGCGTCGCCCAGCACCGCCTCGAGCTTGGCGCCGCCGAGCGACTTGATGCCGCCCGCCTTGTTGATGTCGTCGATCGCCATCTGGGCGCCGAGGCGCGAGAGGTTTCCGGAGTAGGCGAGGAAGCCGGTCACCGGATGCAAGACGCCGACCTTGATGGCCTGGCCCTGGGCGCGTACGCCGAGCGGCAGCGCCGCGGTCGCGGCCAGCGCGGTGGTATTGATGAGGAACTGCCTGCGGTTCGTGGTGTTCATTTCTTCTCTCCGTTTAGTGATTCGCCCATGTCATTCCATACCTTCTGGTCCACGAGCTTGCCTGCGCGCACCGTGAACCGGTCGATGAAGCGGATGCCCTCGTACCTGCTGCCGTCGAGGCGCTCGCCGTACAGCGTGCCGAAACAATAGACGACGTCGCCGGCGATGTCGAAGCGCTCGTAAGCCTTGCGCGCGCTGCGGTAGCGGCCTTTTGAGAACTCGACCAGGGCCTCCAGGGAATCGAAGCGCCGGCCGCCCGGGAAGACCATGTGGAATCCCGGGGCGAGGCGATCGCGCGCGGCGGCGAGATCGCGGCGCTCCATCGCCGCAAGATAGCTCTTGACTGTCTCCTCGGGCGTCATCCCTGCTCGATGAATTCCTTCAGCGCCTTCTCGGGCGGTTTGACGTAGTTGGAGCGCCGGCTCACCGCTGCCATGCCGGCCGACTCGCGCAGCCTGACGGCCATCTCGGCGCTCTTCGCGATCAGCGTGATGCCGTTGACGATCGGCGCTCCTTCATAGTTCGCGCCGCGCTCGGAGCCGAAGAGCATCATCGGCAGTCCGCCTGCGGGCACGATGACGTCGGCACCCGCATCGAGCAGGATGCGGCACTCGCGCTCCCAAAGCGGTTTCAATTTCTCGAGACCCTTGGGAGAGGCGAAAGCGTCGATGAAATCGGCGACCGTCGCCTGCACGGCGCGCACCCCGACGACCCGGCTTTGCAGACCGTAGCGAATGACCTGATCTTCGTGCCATGGGATGAACACAGGATTGATCGTGATCAAGCCGAGCTTGCGTCCGAGCGTGCACGCGTGGAAGAGCGTCGTCTCGCCCAGCCCGAGCACCGGGATGTCGACCACCGATTTCACCTCGGCGAGTCCCGCATCCTGGAAGTGGGTGATGGCCACCGCCGCGTAGCCTTGCTGCTCGGCCTGCACGGCGTTCTTGATCAGGTTGCGCCCGATGCGGTACTCGGTGATCGCATGCGTGGTGGTCGCCGGCGGTGTCGTCGTATGGAACGTTGCGGAGAACTCGGGGTCCAGGATGCTCGTCAGGTGCGCCTCGACCTTCGCGATATACGGTGCCGTGAACTGCCGATCGGTGGCGCCCTGAAACCACAACTTGTATTTGCTCATTTACTCTCCACAAGGGCCAATACGCGCAGCGGACTGCCGCTGCCATTGCGGATTTTCAACGGCGCCGCAAGAACGATTGCGCCGGTTGCCGGCAGCTTGTCCAGATTCTTGAGGCATTGCAGACCGTAACGCCCCGCGCCATGCATGTAATAGTGGCAAGGATAGGGCGGCCGCAGATGATAGGCCTGGCCCGCATCGGTGCCGATCGATTCGGTGCCGAAGCCGAGGATGTCGCGCTCCTCGACGAGGAAGCGCACCGCGTCCGTGTCCGGCCCCGGCGTGTGCTGGCCGGTCTCGTCGTAGTTCTGGTAGGCGACCGGGTCGCCGCTCTTCTTCGACCAGTCGGTGCGCATCAGGACCCAGGAACGCGGCGAGATGCGCCCGTGGCCCTTTTCCCATTTCAGCAGGAAAGGCTTGGTCAGCAGGAAGTCCGGATCCTTCGCCGCCTGCTTGCTGCAATCGATGACGAATGCCGGCCCGATGAAGCGCTCCGGCGCGATGCTGTCGACCGCATTGTTGGGCAGGTCCTTGCCGGAGACCCAGTGGATCGGCGCGTCGAAATGCGTTCCGGTGTGCTCGCCGCAGGAAAAATTGTTCCAGTACCAGGCCGGTCCGCGCTCGTCGTAGTGCGAGACCTCTTCGATGCGGAAAGGCCACGCCTGGCCCATCTCCGGCGGCAGCGAGATGGAAGGAAACTCGGGCGAGAGCGTCTCGGTGAGATCGATGACCTTGATCTTTCCGGCGGTCAGCTCTTTGGCCAGCTGCGCGAGCGCGCTCATGGTCTTGACCCCCTGACAAGGGGGTCGTGAGCGGCAGGCGAGCGGGAGGTTTGATTTTCGAAAACCCCCCGGCGCTTCGCGCCACCCCCCTTATCAGGGGGGCAATAGCAGAACCTCATGTGGAGAGTTCCTTTTCCAAAGCCTTCGGATTGTCGCGCCAACGGGCGAGCCACTCCTGCGCCACATCGCCGGGATACACGTCTTCGACCCCTTCGCGCAGCGCCTTGACTACGGCGTTGGCCAGCGCTGCCGGCGCGACCTTCGGCGGCGGCAGGAGCTGGTTCCACTCGTCGTCGAGCGGGCCGGGGAAGACGTTGATGACCCGGACGCCGGCAGGGCGCATTTCGGCGCGCAGGCACTGCGACAGCGAATGCGCCGCCGCCTTCGATGCCGAGAAGGTGCCGTGTGGCGGGAAATTGGCGAGTGCGTAGATCGACAGCACATTGACCCAGGCGGTGGCGCTCGCAAGGCCGTCGGCGCCGCGGCCGCGCATCGCAGGGCCGAATTCCTGCGCGAGGCGCAGGAGGCCGAAGTAGTTGACGTCCATCTCGGCGCGCGCCGTGTCGACGCCCGAGCGATTGCTGATGCCGTAGGCGCGATGGTATTCGGCATTGTTGACGAGGATGTCGACCTTGCCGCCGATCTCGGCCGCGACCTCGCGTACGTTCTTCGAGTCCGTTACATCCAGCGGCAGGAGCGTCACCTGCTTGATCTTCTCCAGCTCGTCGAAGCCGGCAAATTTCTTCCAGGGCTCGGCATGCCCGACCCAGATGAGGTCTGCGCCGGCCGCGGCGAGCGCCTTGACGAGCGCTTGTCCGGCTGCGGTCTTGCCGTCAGTGACGAGCACCTTGCGAAACTTCGGGTCGCAGGTGAATTCGCGAAGCTGGCGATCTTCAGCCATGTTTTCCTCCTTGCCGGGCAGGGCGACCATGACGGCCTGGCCGGCGCGGTCGAGCTTCGCCGCCACCGTGACCTTGCCGGGCGCTTGTGCCACCCGTTCATGCAAATGCGCGACCACCGTGGGGCCGCAGTCGAGCTTCACGAGCCCCAGCCGCCACGGCAGGCGCTCGCGAAAGAAGAGATCGTTGCTGTGGTGAAGCACCGTATCGGAGAGCAGCTCGCCGGTCTGCGGCTGCGGCTTCCAGTCCAGCCGGATGGAGAGGCACTGCTGGCACGCCTCGCGCGGCGGGTACTGCACGGTGCCGCAATCGCGGCATTGCTGCAGCTCGAAGCGACCGAGCGCGGCGGCAGCCGTCAGGCCGAGCGCGATGCGGCTCCGCGCCGCGGGCGGCAGCGTCGGCTGCCGTGTACGAAGGACTGGATTCTTTCTCTTTGGCCGCTCTAGCACGAAACAATGGCGGCGCCCGAGCCGAGGCCGCGGTCGAAGTTGATCATGCCGAATCCGCTCACGAGACCGAGTTTCGCATCCTTGACCTGCCGAGCCCCCGCGGCGCTTGTGAGCTGGCGCAATGCCTCCACCATGCCGAGCGAGCCGCCCGCGGCGCCGGCCTGGCCCACGGAAAGCTGGCCGCCGGATGTGTTGAGCGGGAAGGAGCCCTCGCAGGTAAAGGTGTGGTTGCGGATGAATTCCGGGCCTTCTCCTTTCGCGCAGAAGCCGAGATCCTCGATCTGCATGAGCGAGATCACCGGATAGTCGTCGTAGGTCTGGACGAAGTCCATGTCCTCGGGCGCCGCGCCAGCCTGCTCGTAGAGGTCGGCGCGATCGAGCACCCAACCGGCGCGCATCTGCACCGGGTCGGAAGCAAAGGCGTTGTGGCGCTCGATCGTTCCGAGCAGCCGCGCATACTGCAGGCCCAATGCCTTCGCCCGTTGCTCGCTCAGCACCAGGAACCCGTCGGCGCCGGCGCAGGGCATCACGCAATCGAAGAGATGCAGCGGATCGGCGATCGGCCGTGCGCCCATGTACTCGTCCAGCGTGAGCGGCTTCTTGAAAAGCGCATGCTCGAACTTGAGCGCATTCGCACGCTGAGCCACGCACAGCTTGCCGAAGTCCTCCCGCGTCGCCCCATGCGTTCGCATGTAGTACGCCGTGAGGAAAGCAAAGCTCGCATTCGGCCCGCCGGCACCATAGGGATACACCGCGTCGCGGGCGAACTGGCTGAAGTTGGCGAGCGTGAGGCGAAAGGAGTCCACATGGTTCGTGTCGCCGGCAATGCAGGCGACGACATCGGCATCTCCGGCCTGCACCGCTCGCGCGGCGCGCCGGAGCATCACCACGCCGCTCGCGCCGCCGAAAGGCACGTGGTCGAGCCAGCGCGGCGAAAGGCCGAGATGCTGGGTCAGGCCGATGGCGGTGTCCGGGGCGAGCGTGAAGCTCGAAACGGCGAGGCCGTCGATGTCGGCCTTGTTGAGCCTGCTTTGCTTCAACAGGTCGGAGAGGCACCTTGCCAGCCACCAGTGCGCCGAGCGAATTGAATAGCGCACATAGGGAACGGTAACGGGCACGGCCACGGCGACACCTTCGTAGCTACGCCGGGTCATTTCCGTCGTTTGCGGTCGCGCAGATCGAAGCTCTCCGCGGGGTTGAGCGCGAAGTCGGCGAGCTTCGCCTTCTGCACCTTGTTGGTGGAGGTCACGGGAAGCTCCCGCAGGAAGGCCACATGCCCCGGCGCCTTGAAGTAGGCGAGGCGCTCGAGGCACCAGTCCTGGATCGACAGCGCGGTCTCGCGACTGGCGCCGGTCCCGGGGTTGAGCACAACGCAGGCCATCACTTCCTCGTCGCGCACTTCATCCGGCCTGGCGATCACGGCGACCTGGGCGATCAGCGGATGCCCGGCGAGCGCGGCCTCGACCTCGAGCGCGGCGATGTTCTCGCCCGCCCGGCGGATGATGTTCTTGCGGCGATCGACGAAGTGCAGGCTGCCATCGGGTCCGCGGCGCACGCAGTCGCCGGTATGGAACCAGCCCTCGCGCCACGCTTGCACGGTCGCCTCGTCGTCTTTCAGGTAGCCGGAGAAGAAGCCACGCCGGGGATCCGGGCCGGCCTGGCGCACCAGCAGCTCGGAGTTTCCATCGATGGAAACTTCCAGGCCCGGCGGCTCCCTTCCGATGCACCGCGTGCCCACATGCCGCGGCTCGCGGCTCGCCGCGATGAGCGCGCCGCCTCCGGTTTCCGTCATTGCCCAGGCTTCGATCAGGGGAAAGCCGAAACGGGCTTCGAAAGCAGCGTGATCTTTCGGATTGGCGTTCGCGCCGTAGCCGAAGCGCACCCGATGCGCACGGTCTTGGACGCTCGGCGGAAGCTGGAGCAGGATCGCGGGCATCACGCCAAGATAGTGGACGATGGTCGCGCGCGAGTCGACGACGTCGTTCCACCAGGTCTTCGGATGGAACCGATCGAGCTGCACCACGCAGCCGGCGGCAAGGATCATCGCCGTGGTCGAGACGGCGAGCGCGTTCATATGGAAGAGGGGCAGCGGCGTGATGAGCCGCTCCTCGCCGAAGCGCAGCGCGCACAGGCCGCCTTCATCGACATAGCGCCGGCCGACGTTCAGGAAATAGAAGTTGCCGAGCAGGCAGCCCTTCGGCTTGCCGGTGGTGCCCGAGGTGTAGAGGAGGGCGCATTCCTCGGCCTTGCCGCGTGCCGGGGCCGCCGGCGGGTCGAACCGCACGAGCCTGTCGGAGTCGACGACGAGCGCGGCCTCGCTATGCGCAACCACGTAGTCCGATTCATTCTTCTGGTAGTCCGGATTCATCGGCACCACGGCGATGCCGAGCGAGTTGAGCGCGAGGAAGTGCAGCAGGAACTCGGGGCAGTTGGGTAGCCTCAGGGCGACGCGATGTCCGGGCGCGTAGCCCTTCCCAGCGTACAGGCGAGCGATCTCTGCGATGCGCTCGTGCGCCTGCGCATACGAGAGCTCGACCTTCTGCGGCGGGAAGTGCAGGAATGGCTTGGCGCCGTACGCGCGGGCGGTTTGCTCGAACGCCGAGAAGACCGTCGTCGTCACCGGACCGGATGTTAAGATGCCGCGCGCTTGCCAGACAACGGGACTTCGCGCGGCCGGCGATGAGCCACTAGGAGAAGCATGTCCACCGTTGGAATGACACCCGGCAAGGAATTGGCAGGCAAGGTGGCGATCGTGACCGGCGCTGCGCGCAACATCGGCCGTGCCATCGCGCGCTCGCTCGCCTTGGGCGGCGCCGCCGTCATGGTGAACGCCAAGACCTCGCGTCCGCAGGCCGAGGAAACGGTGGCGATGATCCAGCGGGCAGGCGGCACGGCGGCGGTGCATATCGCCGACGTCACCGACCCGCGTGCCGTCGCCCAGATGGTCGAAGCGACGCTCAAGCAATTCGGACGCATCGACGCTTTGGTGAACAACGCCGCGGTGCGCATGGAAACGCCCTTCGGCGAGATCAAGCTCGAAGACTGGCGCAAGGTCATTTCCATCGTCCTCGACGGCGCCTTCCTCTGCACGCAGGCCTGCGTGCCGCACATGGCGAAGGCGGGAGACGGCACGGTGATCAATATCGGCGGCCTCACGGGGCACCGCGGGGCCACCGGGCGCGCACATGTGATTGCCGCCAAGGCGGGGCTCGCGGGAATGACCAAGGCCCTGGCGCTCGACCTCGCGCCGCAGCGCATCACGGTGAATTGCGTGGTGCCGGGCACGATCGAGAGCCAGCGCGGCCTGCCCGGCGCACCCGAGCGGCCGGCGCATCGCGCAGCGCCGCCGCCGATCGGCAGGCGGGGCGAACCGGAGGAGATCGCCGCGATGGTGCGCATGCTTTGCGGCCCGGACGCACGGTACATCACCGGCCAGGCGATCCACGTCAACGGCGGCGGATACATGCCGTGACGGTCTCGGCGGTCATGCAGCGCCTGGCGAACTACATCGTGCGGGCGCCGAAGAAGCGGCTGCCCCCAGCGGTCGCCGAGAAGACGAAGCACCACATCCTCGACACGATCGCAGCAATGGTCTCCGGCGCGCCGTTGCCGCCGGGCAGGAAGGCGATTTCCTACGCACGCACCCGCGGTGGCACCCGGGAAGCGTGCGTCGTAGCGACCGGCATCATCACCACCGCCGAGAACGCGGCGCTTGCGAACGGCATGCTGGCGCATGCCGACGAGACGGACGACTCGCATGCGCCGTCGCTTACGCATCCCGGCTGCGGCATCGTTCCAGCGGCGCTTGCCATGGCCGAACGGGAAGGGGCGAGCGGCGAAGCGCTGATCCGCGCGGTGGCGCTCGGCTACGACATCGGCTGCCGGCTGACGATGTCGCTCGACGCCTACCAGTTCCGGGAGGACGGGCACTCCACGCACAGCTTCGGTCCGATGTTCGGTGCCGCTGCCGCGAGCGCTGCGCTTGCCCGTCTCGATGCTCGCGCGGTGAGGCACTGTCTCTCGTTCACCGCCCAGCAGGCCTCCGGCATCTCCTGCTGGATGCGTGACGAGGAGCACATCGAGAAGGCGTTCGACTTCGGCGGCATGCCTGCGCGCAACGGCGTGGCGGCCGCGGCCATGGTCGCTCATGGCTTCACCGGCGTGGAGGATGCGCTTTCGGGCGAGCGCAGTTTCTTCGTTGCGTATGGGCGCAAGCCCGAGCCCGAGAAGCTGGTTGCCGGCCTGGGCAAGCTCTACGAGGTGATGAACACCAATATCAAGCGCTGGTCGGTGGGCTCGCCGATCCAGGCGCCGCTCGATGCGCTGCTCCTGCTCTTGGAGGAACGGCCCTTCAAGCCCGAGGACGTCGAGCGCATCAGCGTGCGCGTTTCGCACCAGGGGGCGAACACCACCAACAACCGGGCGATGCCGGACATTTGCATGCAGCACCTTTGCGCGGTGATGATCGTCGACGGCACGGTAAGCTTCAAGGCAGCTCACGACGACAAGCGGATGCGAGATGGGAAGGTGCTGGCGCTCCGGAAGAAGATCGACTTGCAGGGCGACGATACCCTCACCAACGCCATGCCGAGCCGCCAGGGGATCGTCGAGGTCGTGCTGCGTGACCGAACAGAGCTACGAAAGCACGTCGCCGCGGTGCGCGGCACCGCGGAGAATCCGATGACGCGTGCCGAAGTCGACGCGAAGGCTTACGATCTCATCGCGCCGGTTTTCGGAAAGAAGCGCGCGCGGCGGCTGTGCGACGCGATTTGGGCACTCGACGAGCTGCCGAGCGTACGAAGACTGAGACCGTTGCTAAAGGAGGCGTGATGAGCCGCATCGTGCATCTTGCACTGAAGGTCGACGACCTGGAGCGCACCACCCAGTTCTATCGCGAGGTCTTCGGCTTTGCCCAGACGAGCACCGACCGCGTGCGCGACCTTGCGCTCATCAAGTACGACGCGGGCACTCAGTCGGCTGAATCGCGTGCCGCGGGCGACGGTCCCTGCATTCACCACTTCGCGGTGGAAGTGCCTGATTTGCGGGCAGCAGAGCGCCGCATCCGCGCTCTAGGCTGCGAGATCATCAGCGACGCCGGAGTCATCCCGGTGAAGTTTCGCGCGCCGGGCGGCACGGTATGCGAGCTCGTGCCCGAAGGGCGCTACAGGAAACCCCGGCTGAGGGCGAAGGAATCACCGGCGAGGAAGAAGCCACCGATGAAAAGGAAGAAGCAGCCTCGCCGCTGACATGCGGGCGGTGCGCGTCCACGGCTACGGCGGCGCTGAGGTGATGCGCCTCGATGACGTGCCGATTCCTCAGGCCGGCGAAGGCCATGTCCTCGTCAAGGTGCGCGCGGCGAGCGTGAACCCGATCGACTGGAAGATGCGCCGCGGCCTGCTGAAAGCCATCTTTCCGCTCACGTTTCCGCGCACGCTCGGGCGCGATTGCGCGGGAGAAGTCGACGGTAAGCTCGTCGCCGGCGTGGCGGACCCAAGGGGCGAGGGGACCCATGCCGAGTATGCGCTCCTGCCACAGGCCTCGACGGCGCCGGTGCCGGTCGGCCTGGATGCGGCGGAGGCGGCGAGCCTTTGCATCGCAGGTCTCTCGGCGTGGATTGCGCTCGTCGAAGCGGCGAAGGTCCAGAAGGGGATGCGTGTCCTGATCCACGGGGGGGCCGGCGGAGTTGGCGGCCACGCGATCCAGATCGCGCGCGAGCTCGGTGCGCACGTCGTCACAACGTCTACCCAGGTGGACTATTGCAGGCAGCTCGGCGCCGAGCGCGTAATCGACTACAGGAAGGAAGACTTTGCGGCCGCGGGTCCGTTCGATGTCGTGCTCGATACATTGGGCGGCGAAGCCCACGTGCGCTCGCTCGAGGCTCTTAAACCGAACGGCATGCTCGTCGCGCTCTCCGCGACGCCGATACCGGCGCACCCGCCGCGGACCGATGTTCGCGTCGAACGACCGATGATCCAGGCGAACCGCGAGCGCTTGGGCCAGATCTTCGACTGGGTCATCAAAGGCCGGCTGCGCCCGCAGGTTACGCGGCGCTTTCATCTCGAGGCAGCGAACGACGCCTATGCGGCCGTCGAAGCGCCGCACGGCAGGGGCAAGATCGTCCTCGAGACTTAGAAGGAACGAGGTAGGCCGAGCACGTGCTCGGCGAGGTAGGAGAGGATCAGGTTGGTCGAGATCGGCGCGACGAGGTAGAGCCGGTTCTCGCGGAATTTGCGCTCGACGTCATACTCCGCGGCGAAGCCGAAGCCGCCGTGCGTCTGCAGGCAGACGTTCGCCGCCTCCCATGACGCCTTGGCGCAGAGGTGCTTCGCCATGTTCGCTTCCGCGCCACAGGGCTTGTGCTCGTCGAAGAGCCCGGCCGCCTTGTAGCGCATGAGGTTCGCCGCCTCGATCTCCATGTAGCTCTCGGCGATCGGGAACTGGATGCCCTGGTTCTCGCCGATCGGGCGGTCGAACACGACGCGCTCCTGCGCGTACTTGGTCGCCTTCTCGATGAACCAATAGCCGTCGCCGATGCATTCGGCGGCGATGAGGATCCGCTCGGCGTTGAGGCCGTCGAGGATGTACTTGAAGCCTCTGCCTTCCTCGCCGATCAGGTTTTCCGCCGGGATCTCCAGGTTGTCGATGAACACCTGGTTGGTCTCGTGGTTGACCATGTTGCGGATCGGCTTGATCTCGATGCCTTTGCTCTTGGTGTCGACGATGAAGGTCGAGAGGCCTTCGGATTTCTTCGCGACCTGGTCGAGGGGCGTGGTGCGCGCCAGGAGGATCATCAGCTCGGAGTGCTGCAGGCGCGAGGTCCAGACTTTCTGGCCGTTGACTACGTAGCGGTCGCCTTTCTTCACGGCGACGGTCTTGATCTTGGTGGTGTCGGTGCCGGCGGTGGGCTCGGTGACGCCCATGGCCTGGAGGCGGAGCTTGCCTGCCGCAATCTGCGGCAGATATTTCTTCTTCTGAGCCTCGCTGCCGTTTCTCAGCAGGGTATTCATGTTGTACATCTGGCCGTGGCAGCAGCCGGCATTGCCGCGGGAGCGCGTGACCTCTTCCATGATCACCGTCGCCTCGGTAAGGCTCAGGCCCGAGCCGCCGTACTCCTCCGGAATCAGCGCCGACATCCAGCCGGCCCTGGTCAGCGCCTCGACGAACGCTTCCGGATAGGCGCGCTTCTCGTCGATTCCCTGCCAGTAAGCCGAGTCGAACCGGACGCAGAGCTGACGCACCGCGTCGCGCAGTTCCGGATAGTTGTCGCGAGCGAGATTCATGCGCCGGATGATACCGGGCAGGCATAGAATTTCCCCGGCCATTTCATCCGAAGGAGGGGTCATGCGCTTCATCGCCGCACTGCTGGCTGCCGGATTCCTGGCGGGCCACGCCGCCGCCGCCGATCGCGGGCTGG
>DASQGW010000154.1:0-7227 GCA_035632415.1 Burkholderiales bacterium
CGCGGCTGATAAAATCGCCGCGTGAAGGTCTTCGGTTTTGCAGGCTGGTCCGGTAGCGGCAAGACCACGCTCATCGAGAAACTGATCCCGCGCTTCACCGGCGCGGGTCTGCGCGTGTCGCTCGTCAAGCACGCGCACCACACGTTCGACGTCGACCAGCCGGGCAAGGACTCCTACCGCCACCGGCACGCCGGCGCGCAGGAAGTCCTGGTCACCTCCTCGCGCCGCTGGGTGCTGATGCACGAGCTGCGCGGCGCGGCGGAGCCTTCCTTCGATGCCCAGCTCGCCAGGCTTTCGCCTTGCGACATCGTCATCGTCGAGGGCTTCAAGCATGCGCCGATCCCGAAGCTCGAGGTCTGGCGCCGCGTGACGGGCGAGCCGCTCCTGCACCCGAACGACCCGCATATCGTCGCGGTCGCCAGCGATACGACCGTCGAGACGAAGCTGCCGCTCCTCGATCTCAACGACGACGCGGCCATCGCTTCGTTCATCCTCGCGCATCTGCGTCTCCAATGAACAAGGGATTGCTCTCCGTCGACGAAGCGCTGTCGCAGATGCTCGAGCAGGCGAAGCCCGTGTCCGACGTCGAGGACGTGCCGACGCTCGAGGCTACCGGCCGCGTGCTCGCGCGCCCTCAGCGCTCGACGATGAACGTGCCGCCGATGGACAACAGCGCGATGGATGGCTACGCGGTGCGCATCGCCGACGGCGCCAAGCTGCGCGTCGCGCAGAAGATCATGGCCGGCTCGGTCGGCACGGCGCTCGAGCCGGGCACGGCCGCGCGCATCTTCACCGGTGCGCCGATCCCTGTCGGCGCCGACGCGGTAGTGATGCAGGAACACACGACCGTCAGCGGCGATAGCGTCGTCCTAAATCGAAAACCCAAGCCGGGCGAGTGGATCCGCACTGTCGCGAGCGACATCGCCAAGGGCGCGGAGATCCTTCCTGCCGGCAAGCGCTTGCTGCCGCAGGACACCGGGCTCGCCGCGTCCGTGGGCGTCCGCTCGCTGCCGGTGTTCAGGAGACTGCGTTTGGGACTTTTCTTCACCGGCGACGAGCTCGTGATGCCCGGCGAGCCGCTCGCGCCCGGCCGCATCTACAACTCCAACCGTTTCACGCTGCGCGGGCTCGCCGAAGTCTTCGGCGCCGAGTTGCGGGACTACGGCATCGTGCCGGACTCCCTCGAGGCGACGCGAGCCGTGCTTCGCAAAGCGGCAGCGGAGTGCGACGTGGTGGTGACCTCCGGCGGCGTGTCGGTGGGCGACGCGGACTACGTCAAGCCGGCAGTGGAGGCCGAAGGCACGCTCCTCATGTGGCGCATCGCCATGAAGCCGGGACGGCCGCTCGCCTTCGGCAATGTCGGCAAGTCGTTCTTCATCGGCCTGCCGGGCAATCCGGTATCGAGCTTCGTCACGTTCCTGATCTTCGTCCGGCCCTTCCTGCTCAAGGCCCAGGGCGCGACCGACGTCGAGCCGCATGCCATCGCAGCCCGCGCGGACTTCGATTGGGCCGAGCCCGACGCACGGCAAGAATTCCTGCGCGCAAAGTGGAACCGGCAGGGAGGCCTCGAGCTCTATCCCACGCAGGATTCGGCCGTGTTGACGTCCACCGCGTGGGCGGACGGCCTGATCGACAATCCGGCCGGGCACGCGATTCGCAAGGGAGACAGCGTGCGCTTCCTGCCGTACGCGGAACTCTACCGATGAGAGTCACCGTTCTATTCTTTGCTTCGCTTCGCGAGCAGCTCGGCCGGCCGCGTGAGGATCTCGAGCTTCCAGCGGGCATCGGCACGGTCGGCGCGCTGCGCGATCATCTGCATGCCCGCGGCGGTGCCTGGGCGAGCGCGTTCGCGGCCAACCGGCCGGTGCGCGCGGCGCTGAACCAGGACATGGTGCAGCCGGCGGCCGCGATCAAGGGCGGCGACGAGATCGCATTCTTTCCACCGGTAACCGGCGGATGAAAGTCAGCGTCCAGAAGCAGGACTTCGATCTCGGTGCGGAAGTGAGCGCCATTTCGAAGCAG
The DNA here is from genome assembly GCA_035632415.1 of Burkholderiales bacterium. GTDB lineage: Bacteria > Pseudomonadota > Gammaproteobacteria > Burkholderiales > SG8-39 > SCGC-AG-212-J23. The sequence goes on from DASQGW010000154.1 coordinate 2,023, forward strand.
AGCACGATCGGCGCCGTGGCGAGCTTCGTCGGCCTGGTGCGCGACGTGCGCATGACGCTCGAGCACTATCCCGGCATGACCGAGAATGCGATCCGCAAGATCGTCGACAAAGCGGCGTCGCGCTGGCAGGTGATGGACTGCACGGTGATCCATCGCTACGGCGAGCTCGAGCCGAACGATCAGATCGTGATGGTGGCCGTGGCGAGCGCGCATCGCGGCGATGCGTTCCAGGCCTGCGAGTTCATCATGGACTACCTGAAGACGCAGGCGCCGTTCTGGAAGAAGGAGCATCGCGCGGGCGGCGCGGCCTGGGTCGAGGCCCGTGCCTCCGACGACGACGCGGCGGACAGATGGAAGAAGGGCGGGAGAAAATAGCCCGTTTGGTCTAAGCGGTACCGTGGCCGAAGCTAGAGGCTGCCGCCGCCCTGCCTTTAAATGCAGGGACGATGCAGGTCACGGCTTCGACGACGTTCAGCGACCTCCTCAAGGAAGTCGAGCGCTTCTGGACGCCGCTGCCCGACAAGCCCGAGGAGACGCCGGAGCGGCTCCTGTCGGCGCTGTGGAGCACCGCGTGCGGCATGCCGGTGTCGGCCGATCGCGCCCTGCCGGCACGTCTTCCGCAGCTCGATCGAGCGAGCCTCGACCGGCTGCGCGGGCTCATCGACCGCAAGAAGTCGGGCGTGCCCCTCGCACATCTCACCGAGCGCCAGACTTTTCTCGGCATGGAGTTCCTGGCGGGCCCCGAGGCATTGATCCCGCGCAAGGAAACCGAGATCCTCGGCCGCGCCGCGCTCGTCAAGATCGGCTGCATGGCGAAGAAGCGCGGTGCGCTCCTCGTCGTCGACCTCTGCACGGGCAGTGCTAATTTGGCGCTGGCGTACGCGTACTACGAGCCGCAGGCGCGTGTGTTCGGCTGCGACCTCTCGCCGGAGGCGCTCGAGCTCGCTCGCCGCAATGTCGGATTCGTCGGCCTCGGGAAGCGCGTAGAGCTTCGCCTGGGCGATTTGCTCGAGCCGTTCGAAAGCCCGGAGTTCGTCGGCCATTGCGACTTTCTCTCGTGCAACCCGCCGTACATCTCGTCGGCGAAAGTGAAGGAGATGCATCCCGAAATTTCGCGCCATGAGCCGCAGGCCGCGTTCAACGGCGGCGCCTATGGCGTTTCGATCCTGATGAAGCTGGTGAAGAATGCGCCGCGGTTCCTGCGCCCCGGCGGCTGGCTCGGCTTCGAGGTCGGCCACGGCCAGGGCGCCGGCCTCGCGAGGCAGCTCGAGAGGAATCCGGCGTTCGCGGCGGTGGAGACCTACTCCGATCCCGGGGGAGAAATACGCGCCATCCTGGCGAAGTCCCGGCCCGTCCTCCCGGCATGAGCGCCGGGGCCGACGCGCTCGGCAAGCGCGTGGCGCGCCGGGCGCTGCGAGTTCCCGAGTGGTGCGAGCTTCTGCGCCGAGACTACCGGCGCTATCGGACGGCCGGGCGCTCGGCGCTCGCGACGATCTGCCTGAGCCAGGGGTTCTGGGCGAGCTGCGTCTACCGCGCTTGCCATGCCCTCGTCGACCGGGTGCCGGGCGGCGCCCTGCGCGCGGTCGCGAAGACGCTCGCCGCGATCCTGCAGAAGGTGATCGAGATCATCACCGGCATCTGCCTGCCGCGCGACGCCGAGATCGGCGGCGGCCTCTACCTTCCGAGCTTCGGCGCGATCATCCTCGCGCGCGGCTCGATCGGCGAAAACTGCACCATCGAGCAGAACGTGACGCTCGGCATTGCGGGGCGCGGACAGGAGCGCGGCCTCCCGACCATCGGCGATCGCGTCTTCATCGGCGCCGGCGCCATGATCGTCGGCAAGATCGCGATCGGCGACGATGCGTACATCTTCCCGGGCTCGGTGGTGACTCGCTCGGTGCCGCCCCGTGCGGTGGTGATGGGCTATCCTGCCCGCATCTCCTCGTACGACGGCAGCTTCGACTGGATTGCGTACGACGGCATGGAGACCGATCCGCAGCGCCGCGAGTCGCTCGAGAAGCGCCGCAGCGACTAGCTGCGGCGGCTGAACAGCCAGAAGAACTCCTTCGTGTCGCCCGGCCGCGTGCCCTGCCACGCGAGTGTCCAGCCATTGCCCGGCAGCGGCGGCTCCTTGGTGCCGGTGTGGATGAGAAGCCACGGGCAGTCGGCACGAGACGGCGCCTCGATGCCGGCGTGGTAATGGAACATCGCACGCTGCGGCTCGGTGAGGCTGCGCGTCGCCACACAGCCGGGATTGCGCATCCGCACGGCCTGCATATCGGCGATCACGCCGCGATAGCCCTTGGCGTAGTCCAGCCACGGCAGCCACAGCGTCATGGCGAGTCCCCAGGCGAGCATCGCTCCGGCGAGCCAGCGCACGGGCAAGCGCGGCTGCAGACGAAGCGCGTAGAGCCACAGGCCGGTGATCACCAGTGCGGCGAATAGCGCGAAGAGTTGCAGCTGCGGGACGAATCCGGGCGCCTGAGCTTCCAGGAAGGATGGATGCCAGCCGGCCATGAAGGCGAGCCACCCGCACCACAGCAAGATCCCCAGCACCGCAAAGCCCCATAAGGCGATCGCGTCCAGCGTCTTTTCCAGCCAGCGCGGAACGCTATCCAGTCCAGCAGCGGCGAGGAGCGCGAGCGGCAGGAGGAGCGGGAGTCCATAGAGCGTGCGTGCCGACGAGGCGGCGCTCAGCACCACGAACATGACGATGAATGCGGCAAGCGGGAGCAATTGGCAGGATGCGCGATGCCGCCAGATGCTCCAGGCCGCGAGCGGCCACGCCGGCAACGCGAACCAGGCGAGCGCCTTCGCGTAGAGCGCATGATCGAGGACGCCGCCGAGTCCGGCTTCGCCCGTGAAACGTCCGAAGTTGTTCACCCAGAACCACTCATGGAAGAGCGCAGGCGAATGGCGATAGAGGAGCGAGGGCCAGATCAGCGCCCACGGCGCGAACGCGACCAGCGCAAAGCCCCAAGTACGCCATGTATCCCGCCAGTCGCGGAATGCGATCAGGGCAACGGCCGTCAGTGCGAGGAGCCCGGGCCCGAGAAGACCCTTGGAGAGAAACGCGATGCCAGCGCCGGTGCCGAGGATCCAGCCCGAACGGCGCGCGAGGCCGTAGAGGCCGATCGCGATGCCTGCGAGGAGCGCATCGTCGGTAATCAATTGGTGCGCGTGCTGCAGGTAGCCGAGGCAGCCGCCCAAGAGAAGCGCCGCCGGCCATGCGGTGCTCGCCCCATACAGCCGCCGTGCGGTAAGGCCGACGAAAAACAGCGTGAGCGATACATAAAACGCGCTCGCGAGGCGCGCCGCATCGTGCAGCGGCATGAGCCAGCCGAACGGGTAGGAGAAGAGGGCCGCGGTCCAGAAGAACAGCGGTGGCTTCTCGACGAAGGGCTCGCCTGCGAGCGTCGGCACCAGCCAGTCGCCGCTCTCGCGGATGTGGTAGATGAGCCCGAACGTATACGCTTCGTCGGGCTTCCATGGATCGTGGCCAAGGAGGCCCGGCAGGAGCCATGCGGCGACGAGCGCGCAAAGCGCGGCTTCGCGCCTCACGCCGGCTGCACCACGGATTTCCTGAGATCGTCGAGCTCGGCCTCCGCCAGGGTTTCCTTCTCGAGCAGCTTCTGGGCCCAGGACTGGAGCGCGGCGCGGTTTACCTTCAGTATCGCGAGCGCCTTCTGGTAGGTCGCGTCGACGATCGCGCGCACGGCGACGTCGATCTCGCGCGCCGTGGCCTCGCTGTATTCGCGATGGCCCTGGGGCAGCGGCCCGCCCAGGAAGGGCGGACGCTCCTCTTCGTAGGCCACGGGGCCGAGAGCGCGCACCATGGCGTAGCGCATCACCATGCTGCGCGCGATGTCGGTGACCTTGGCGAGATCGTCCGCGGCGCCGGTCGAAAGGTGGCCGAAGATCACTTCCTCGGATGCGCGGCCGCCGAGCAGCACCGCCATCTTGTTCTCGAGCTCCTCGCGCGTCATGAGGAAGCGATCCTCGGTGGGCCGCTGGATCGTGTAGCCGAGCGCGCCCACGCCGCGCGGGATGATCGAGATCTTGTGCACCGGATCGGTTCCGGGCAGCGCCATAGCGACGATGGCGTGCCCCATCTCGTGGTGCGCGACGATGCCGCGCTCGCGGGGATTGAGCAGGCGATTCTTCTTCTCCAGTCCTGCGACCAGGCGCTCGATCGCCTGCGTGAAATCGGCGAGCGAGACGGATTCGGCGCCGCGCCGCGTGGCGAGAAGCGCGGCCTCGTTCACCAGGTTCGCCAGATCGGCGCCGGAGAACCCGGGCGTGAGCGCGGCGACCTGCCCGAGGTCGACGCCCGGGGCGAGCTGGATCTTCTTCGCGTGCACTTGCAGGATCTGCAGGCGTCCCGCCTTGTCCGGCCGGTCGACCAGGATCTGCCGGTCGAACCGCCCCGCGCGCAGCAGCGCCGGATCGAGGATCTCGGGACGGTTGGTGGCTGCGAGCAGCACGAGGCCCGTGCCCGGATCGAAGCCGTCGAGCTCCACCAGCAGCTGGTTCAGCGTCTGCTCGCGCTCATCGTGGCCGCCGAAGCCGCCCGCCCCGCGCGCACGGCCGAGCGCATCGAGCTCGTCGATGAAGATGATGGCGGGCGCCTTGGCGCGCGCCTGCTCGAACAGATCCCGCACGCGCGCCGCGCCGACGCCGACGAACATCTCCACGAACTCGGATCCGGAGATCGAGAAGAACGGCACGCGGGCCTCGCCCGCGACCGCGCGCGCGAGCAGCGTCTTGCCGGTGCCGGGCGGGCCGACCAGCAGCACGCCCTTCGGCACCCGTGCGCCGAGCCGGCCGTACTTCTTCGGGTCCTTGAGGAACTCGACCACCTCCTGCAGCTCGGCCTTCGCTTCCTCGACGCCCGCCACATCGGGAAAGCTCACGCCGGTCTTCTGCTCCATGTAGATCTTGGCGCGGCTCTTGCCGATGTTCATGAAACCGCCGCCCAGGCCCTGCTGGCCGGCCATGCGGCGCGCCAGCCAGTACCACACGCCGAAGAACACCAGCGCCGGCACGATCCAGGAGAGCAGGTCGCGCAGGATGGTGCTCTCGTAGACCCGCTTATAGCGCACGCCGTACATCGACAGCCGCTCGGCGAGGTGGGGCGTGACGATGTTCGCGACCGCGACGGTCTTGCCGCCCTGCTTGCTGGTGAGCTTGCCGGTGATGCGCTGG
>DASQGW010000155.1:0-7300 GCA_035632415.1 Burkholderiales bacterium
ACCGGCTCCGGCGACTTGAGGAGGCGGTCCCACAACGCGGCGTCGGCGACATAGGAGAGAGCCTGCAGCGGCGCGCCGCCCGCGAAGGCGAGCCAGCGTTCGGCGTTCTGCACACCCCGCCCGCCAAGCCAGGCTAGGGCCGCGTCCCGCGGCGGAATGGAGACCGGGATAGCGACGCAGCGGCTTCGAACCGTAGGAAGCAGCCGGGCGGGCCGATGCGACACCAGGATGAAGATCGCGCCGGCCGGGGGCTCTTCCAGGCTCTTGAGAAGCGCGTTGGCGGCATTGGGCAAATAGAGATCTTCGGCCGGATGGATGAGCGCAATGCGCAGCGCGCCGCGATGCGAGCGCAAGTTGAGGAAGCCGGCGAGCTCGCGGATCTGGTCCACGGTGATGAAAAGGCTGGGCTGCTTGGTGCGTCGAGCAGGGGACGACGCCTCGCTCCCCTCCTCGTCTTCCACCGGCGGCGGCACCTTCGCGATCGCCTCGGGCTCGAGGCGGCGGAAATCGGGATGGTTGCCGGCAAGATACCAACGGCATCCATCGCAGCGGCCGCACGGGCGCTGCACCAGCTGCGCATCCTCGCAGAGGAGCAGCTGGGCCATCGTTTCGGCCAGCGCGAGCTTGCCCACGCCGCGCGGTCCATGGAGCAGGATCGCATGCGGCAGCCGCTCAAGCCGGCCCTTCAGCGAATCGAGAATCGGCTGGTTCCAGGGATGCATCAAAGGCCCTGCAGCGCCGCCTTGACCTGCTCGCGCACAGCGCCGGCATCGCCCGAGGCGTCGATGATGCGCACACGGCTCGGCTCGTCCTTGGCAATGGCGAGATATGCGCTGCGTACGCGCTCGAAGAAGTTGCGGTCTTCGCGCTCGAATCGATCCAGCGCCCGGCCGGCCTTGGCTAGGCGCGCGCTCGCCACTTCGTACGGGCAATCGAAGACGAGCGTGCGGTGAGGCTTGAGCCCGGGGTGGGCTGCCTCCGCAAGCTGCGCGATCAACCGCGGGCTGACGCCCTTGCCCGCGCCCTGGTATGCGGCGGTCGCGTCGGAGAAGCGGTCGCAGACCACGATCGTTCCCGCGGCGAGCGCCGGGCGGATGACGCGCGTCACGTGATCGGCACGCGCAGCGAACATGAGGAGCGTCTCGAGGACCGGCGTCATCGGCTCCGCCAGGATCAGCGAGCGCAGCCGCTCGGCGAGCTCGGTGCCGCCGGGCTCACGGGTCACGATCACGTGCGTGCCCTTGGTGCGCACGGCGTCGGCGATGAACTCGATGTGGCTCGACTTGCCGGCGCCATCGACGCCTTCCAGAGTGACGAACCTCATTTCTTCTTCAGCTGGTACTTGGTCACCGCGCGATTGTGCTCCTGGACGGAGCGGGAAAACTCGCTCGTGCCGTCGCCGCGTGAAACGTAGTAAAGCGCATCGGTCTTCGCCGGCTGGAGGGCCGCATGCAACGATCCGAGACCCGGCATGGCGATCGGCGTCGGCGGCAGCCCGGCGCGCGTGTACGTGTTGTAGGGCCCGTCCGTGAGAAGGTGGATCTTCTTCAGGTTGCCGTCGAACGTCGCCCCGAGGCCGTAGATCACCGTGGGATCGGCCTGCAGGCGCATGCCGATGCGCAGGCGATTGACGAGCACGCCGCCGATCTGGTCCCTCTCCCCCGCCTGCCCGGTCTCCTTCTCGATGATCGACGCCATGATCAGTGCCTCGTAAGGCGAGGCGTAGGGCGCGTCCGGCGCGCGCGCGTCCCATTCGGCGCGTAGATGCCGCTGCATCGCGCGGTAGGCGACCCGGAGCACCGCGAGATCGCTCGAGCCTCGCGCGAAGAGGTACGTGTCGGGGAAGAAAAGCCCTTCCGGGTGGTTCTCCACCGCGTGGATGCGAGTGAGGATTTCAGTGTCCTCGAGCCCGGAGGTGTCATGGCGCAGATCCGCGCTCGCATCGAGCGCCGCGCGCAACTGCGAGAAGGTCCAGCCTTCGATGAGCCGTACCTCGGCCTGCGCGACATCGCCGCGAGTGAGCTTATTCAAGAGCTCGAGCGGGGTGATCGGCGCGGCGATGAGATAGTTGCCTGCCTTGATGTCGCGCTCGCGGCGTAGCGCTCGCGCCAGGACCTCGAACTGCGCCGGCCGCACTTTCACGCCGGCACGCTCGAGCTGCGCCACTGCAGTGCGAAACCGGGCGCCGGGCGGAATTTCGATGTCGACCGGAAGCCGGGCGATCTCGACGGGCGATGCGACATACCAGGCGGCATAGCCGCAGGCGCCGAGCACGAGGAGAACTAGAAGTGCAAGAAGGGTCTTCAGGATGCGCGCGGCGGTAAAATCGCATTCTACGATGCAGCGCGCACGCCTCAGCCGCTACGGACTGCTCTCGGTGACGGGGGCCGACGCGCGTGCATTCCTTCACGCACAGCTTACGAACGACATCGAGCATCTCTCGGCCGATCGCTGGGGGCTCGCTGGCTGGTGCTCGGCGAAAGGAAGGCTGCTGGCCAGCTTTCTCGTGATCCCGTCGCCCGACGGTTTCCTGCTGCAGCTTGCACGCGACCTCGCAGCCCCTGTAGCCAAGCGACTCTCGATGTTCGTGCTGCGCTCCAAGGTGAAGGTTGCCGACGCCAGCGAAAGCTGGGCGCAATTCGGTGTATGGGACGCCGAGCTCGAAGCGCGCGACGTGTCGTGGCGCGGGAACATCGCAGCCGTACGGGTCGGCGAGAAGCGTTTTCTGCAGATCGGGCCGTCCGCCGAGCTCACCGAGCCTGCGAACGCCGACGAAGTGCAGTGGACGCTGCAGGAGATCCGCGCCGGCCGCCCGCTCATCACCAGCGCGACGCAGGACCAGTTCGTGCCCCAGATGGTGAACTTCGAGGCGCTGGGTGGGCTCGATTTCCGCAAGGGCTGCTATCCGGGCCAGGAGATCGTCGCGCGCGCCCAGTATCGCGGGCAGGTAAAGCGGCGGATGGTCCATACCCGCGCGCCCGCGGGCGTCGCATTGGCACCCGGCCAGGATTTCAATGGCGGCACGGTCGTTGACGTCGCCCCTTCCGAAGGCGGCGCCGAGCTGCTGGCGGTGATGCCGGTCTGAACTATTACGTCTACTACAAGGTCGATCCGACGCGCTTGCCCGACCTGCGGGCTGGCGTCGAGCGGCTCTTTTCAACGATCGAGCGGGAGTGCGGCGTGCGCGGCCGCTGGATGCGCCGGCGCGACGATCCAGCCACTTACATGGAAGTCTACGAAGGCGTGGAAAGCGATGCTACGTTCCAGGCCGTCCTGGAGCGCGAAGGCGCGAGGCTCGGCGTGCCGCGGAAACTCGAAATCTTTACGGACGCGACGCCGGGAAGACCTGCTTGAATGCGCGGATCGAGACGCTTTCGTATACGCCACCCACGCGGAACGGGTCCGCGCCGATGAATGCTTCAGCTTCCTCGCGCGTGGCGCAGTTGACGACGATCAGCGCGCCCGTGCTCGGGCCTTCCGCTATGCTTTTCAGCGGACCGCCGAAAGCGATGCGCGCGGCGTTCGCGTCGAGGAACTTCACATGCGCGGCACGATGCTTGTCCCTGAGCGATGCAGAATCGGGCCGGTCGAAACAGATGATGGCGTACATGGTAAGTTCACTTTTTTAGAGAAGAAATTATGGCCGACAAGGACGACATCAGAGAAGGCAAGGACTTCGGCATCGGCATTCCGCAGAAGAACAGCGCGTTCTACGTCAAGGGCGCCGGCGCGCTCGACTGGGGCATGCAGAACCGCCTGGCGCGCATCTTCAACCCTGCGTCAGGGCGCACGGTCATGCTCGCATTCGACCATGGCTACTTCCAGGGACCGACGACGGGCCTCGAGCGCATCGATCTCAACATCGTGCCGCTCATCCCCTACGCCGATGTGCTGATGTGCACGCGCGGCGCGCTTCGGTCGGTGATCCCGCCGTCCGCCACCAATGCGGTCGTGCTGCGCTGCTCGGGTGGCCAGAGCATTCTCACCGAGCTTTCGCGCGAGCTGATCGCGGTGGACATCGAGGATGCGATCCGCATCAATGCCGCGGCCATCACCACCCAGATCTACATCGGCGCCGAGTACGAGCACCAATCGATCAAGAACCTGGTGCAGCTGATCGACACCGGCAACCGCTACGGCATTCCGACCATGGCGGTCACCGGCGTCGGTGCGGAGATGAAGCGCGACGAGCGCTACTTCAGCCTCGCGACGCGCATCGCCGCCGAGCTCGGCGCGCACTACGTGAAGAGCTACTTCATCGAGGATGGCTTCGAGCGAGTTTGCGCTGGCTGCCCGGTGCCGATCGTCATTGCCGGCGGCAAGAAGCTTCCCGAGCTCGACGCGCTGACCATGGCCTACAAGGCGATCGACCAGGGCGCGGCGGGCGTCGACATGGGCCGCAACATCTTCCAGTCCGACGACCCGGTAGCGATGATCCAGGCTGTCGGCGCGGTGGTCCACAAGAACGAGAAGCCCGAGAAGGCCTTCCAGCTCTACCAGAGCCTCAAGCGCAGAAGTGTGCCTGATCGTTCTCGCCTGGCGAGCTCATCCTAGGTTCCCGCTGATCGTCGCGGCGAACCGCGACGAGTTCCATAGCCGAAAAGCGGCGCCCGCCGCCTTCTGGCGCGAGGAGCCCCGGATCCTCGCCGGCCGTGACCTCCAGGCCATGGGCACGTGGATGGGCGTGAGCCGGGCTGGCCGCTTCGCCGCCGTGACGAACTATCGAGGCGCGCGCGAGCCCACCGCGGCGGAGTCGCGCGGTGCGCTGGTCACGGAGTTCCTCACGAACGGTGCACGGCCCGCGGGCTACATGGCCGATGTAGCGGCTCGGGCAGCGAGCTATAGCGGCTTCAATTTGCTCGCGAGCGACCGCAACGAGCTCTGGTGGATGTCGAACCGCGATGGTTCGCCACGGCGCCTCGAGCCGGGGTACTACGCGCTCGGCAACCTGCTCCTCGACTCGCCGGAGGTGCAACCCTTCAAGCAGCGCATGGCGGAAGCTTCTCCTGCAGTGGAGAGCCTTTTCGGCATCCTCGGGCAGGCGAAGATCACCAACCCCGAGTACGGAACACGCTGCTCGACCGTTCTCCTCGATGAGGGCAAGGAACTGCGCTATGCCGAGCGCAGCTTCGGCCCGGACGGCACCGAAGGCCCGACCGCGCACTTCCAATTCTCAGCCTAGCTTCAGGCGCATCGCCTGGTGCGGGATGCCGGCTTCGTCGTAGACCGGCCCTTCCGCCTTGAACCCTTCAGCGCCGTAGAAGCCGAGCGCGTGCACCTGCGAGTTGAGCAGGACCTCACGGTCGCCACGGCGCCGCGCCGCGTCGATCAGAGCCTTGAGCAGCGCCCTGCCCGCTCCGCGCCCGCGCCATTCCTTCAGCACCGCCATGCGCCCGATGTGGCCGTCGGGAAGGAGACGACCTGTACCTATTGCTTTGCCTTCGCTAAAGGCGAGTGCATGGACACAGCCGGCATCATGCTCGTCCATCTCCAGCTCGGGCGGAACGCGCTGCTCGTCGACGAAGACGGTAAAGCGAATGCGCTGCGCTTCGGCCTTGGCCTGCGGCCACTCCAGCAGTTCGATGCTTACCATCGCCGAAAAGTATAATCGCCGCGTGAAAACCCTCTGGAGCGACGCCGAGGCCGCGCAGTTCGCGGGCCCGCGGTACGGACTATTGGGTCCGCGCGTGTACACCTCGCGCCTGCTCGGCCGCGAGAAGTCGCTCGTGCTCCATGGCGGCGGCAACACCTCGGTCAAGCTGCGCGAGAAGAACCTCTTCGGCGAGGAGGAAGAAGTCCTCTACGTGAAGGGGAGCGGACAGGACCTCGCCACGATCGATGCCGAAGGCTTCACCCCGGTTTCCGTTGCCCACCTGCGGCGTGTCGCGGGCTTGCCCGCGCTATCAGATCCGCAGATGGTGAACGAGCTGAAGACGCACCGCCTGCGCGCCGGCGCACCCTCGCCTTCCGTCGAATCGCTGCTCCACGCCATCCTGCCGCACGCCTACGTCGATCACACGCACGCCGATGCGGTGCTTGCGGTCTCGAACGCGCCGGATGGCGACAAGCGCGTGCGCGAGATCTATGGCGATCGCGTGGCCGTCATTCCGTACCTCATGGCAGGCTTTGACCTGGCGTCTTACTGCGCGAAGGAGTTCCCCAAGCAGGCCGGAAGAAACACCGTCGGCATGGTTCTCCTCTCCCATGGGATCTTCGCGTTCGGGAAAGATGCGCGCGAATCCTACGAGCGGATGATCGAGCTCGTGTCGATGGCGGAGGACTACCTGAAGCGCAAGCCGGTCGCGCGCCGGGCGACGCCGCGGCCATCGAATGTCAAGCGAGAAGAGCTTGCCGATCTGCGCCGCGGCATCTCCGCGCAGGCCGGCTTGCCGCTCGTGCTGCGCGTGAACGACAATCTGAAATTCCTCGGCTTCGCGCAAAGTCCCGATGTGGCCCACCTTTCGCAACAAGGACCCGCCACTCCGGACCACCTGCTCTACACCAAGCCCCTGCCGATGCTGGGGCGCGACGTGCGTGCCTATGCGAACGCGTATCGCGCTTATTTCGAGCGCCATTCATGGCAGGCAAAGGAGCCGAAGACCATGCTCGATCCGGCGCCGCGCATGGTGCTCGATCCCGCCTTCGGCTTCGCCGCACTCGGCCGCTCGGCGCGGGAGGCGGCGATCGTCGAGGAGCTCTACGACCATACGATCGACGTGATCCTGCAGGCCGAAGCGCTCGGCGGCTGGCACGCAGTCGGCGAGCGCCATCTCTTCGACATCGAGTACTGGTCGCTCGAGCAGGCGAAGCTGCACAAGGCGCACGAGCCGCCCGTCTTTACCGGCGAAGTCGTGCTCGTCACCGGCGCCGCTTCGGGCATCGGCAAGGCGTGCGCCGAGTCGTTCCTCCGGCGCGGCGCGGCGGTGGTCGCGCTGGACCGCAACCCGGTGATCGAATCGCTCTGGACGCGCGAGGATGTGCTCGGCATCACGTGCGATCTGACGGATGCGAAGGCGATCGATGCCGCGCTCGACAAAGGCGTGCGCCGCTTCGGCGGCGTCGACATGCTGGTGCTGAACGCCGGCATCTTCCCCGCCTCCGCGCCCATCCAGAGCATCTCGGCCGAGAGCTGGCGCAGCGCCATGACGGTGAACCTGGAAGCGAATCTCCTCGTCATGCAGGCGTGCTACCCGCTCCTCAAGCTCGCCCCGCGCGCCGGGCGGATCGCCGTCATTGGCTCCAAGAACGTCCCCGCCCCCGGGCCAGGCGCCGCAGCCTATTCCGCCTCCAAGGCCGCCCT
>DASQGW010000156.1:0-29885 GCA_035632415.1 Burkholderiales bacterium
GCACTTTGACGGATGCGATGGCACACCTTGTCGTCGTTCAGAAAGGTGAAAAACCACCGCTCGTTCCCCAGTACAAGAGAGGTGGCGAAGCGCCTGACGCGCCAGAGGCTTTCTTGGTAAAGGGCGAAGAAATTTCTTACACCGACGCCTTTGAGATTCCTCCAGCGGACTTGCTCGCCGCCAAGGAGGGAACCAAGGTGATTTGGCTGTTCGGATTTCTTGACTACATCGACCAATTCGGACATCGCAGACGCGCTGGATATGGGCGCTTTTACAACCCCGCTTTGGACGACAGAAGCAATTTCGGTGACGACCAAAGCTTCCTGCGCCGAAGCAATCTCATGTTCGCGCCAGATGGCAAGTACAACTACGACAGAAGCCGCAAGAAGGGCGAGGGAAAGGACTGGCGCTAGGGAGTCAAGTATATAATTCCCCTCGTAAGGGATGGCGAAGTCCTTCGCCACCGCGGCATAGAAGGCGGGCGGCGAGGGAAGAAGCGCGGGCTCGGGCGTGCCGATGAGCAGCACGTCGATGCCGCGGCTGCGGGCGAGCTTCACCATGGCGCGCACGTTGGTCTCGGCCTGCGCGGCGCCCAGCCGGCGCAGGAAGTCATTGCCGCCGATGCAGAGGAGGATGAGGCGCGGGGCATACTCGTCGAGCGCGGCAGGCAATCGCTCGAGCGCTTGCGCGGTGACTTCGCCGGGCACACCGGCGCGCACTACGCGGCGCCCGATCAGGCTCTCGAGCTGCGCGGGATAGCTTTCGCTCTCGTTCGCCCCGGTGCCGTAGGTCAGGCTGTCGCCGAAGGCGAGGACCACCGCGTTGGCGGGCAGACGCTCGAGCTTGGGGCCGCTGCATGCGGCGACGCAGAGCGCTACCGCTATGAATAGAGCGCGCGCTGCCGACACTGCCGGTTATGAGCTTTCATTCGGCGAGCGCATGTTACACTTCGCGCGCCTCTGGAGGAGGCGCATTCGATGAAGATAAAAAGTCCCAAGGATTTCTGGGCCGGCGTGATGTTTTTCGGCGTCGGCTTGTTCTTCATGCTGTGGTCCATAAGCTTTTATCAGATGGGCAGTGCGGTTCGAATGGGGCCGGCGTACTTCCCCGCCGTGCTCGGCGGACTGCTCGCCGTGCTCGGCGCGATCGTGCTCGCGGGCTCGTTCACGGTGGAAGGCCCGCCGGTGCCGCCCTTCAGCTTCCGCCCGCTGATCCTCCTGAGCGTCGGCGTCGTTCTCTACGGCTACCTGATGAAGCCGCTCGGGCTCGTCGGCGCCACCGCGGCGCTCGTCTACGTGAGTGCGGCCGGCGGCCATGAATTCAACTGGAAGGAAGTGACCGTCCTCTACATCATCCTGATCCTCTTCTCGTGGCTCGTATTCGTGAAGGGCCTGACCTTGCCCTTCCCGGTGTGGCCCGAGATGTTCGAGTGATCGCGGCCGATGGAAATATTCCATAACCTGCTTCTCGGTTTTCAGGTTGCGGTTCATCCGATCAACCTGCTTTACTGCTTCATCGGCGTCATTCTCGGCACGCTGATCGGCGTGCTGCCTGGCATCGGGCCGATCGCGACGATTGCGATGCTGCTGCCGATCACGTTCAACCTGAACCCGGTCGCGGCGCTGATCATGCTCGCCGGCATCTACTACGGCGCGCAGTACGGCGGCTCCACCACGGCGATCCTCGTCAATATTCCCGGGGAGTCTTCGTCGGTCGTCACCTGCCTCGACGGATATCAGATGGCGCGTCAGGGCCGTGCCGGGCCGGCGCTCGCCATCGCGGCGATCGGCTCGTTCTTCGCCGGCTGCGCTGCGACTCTGGTGATCGCGGTCGCCGCGCCGCCGCTCGCCGAGGTCGCGCTCAAATTTGGCCCGTCGGAGTATTTCTCCCTGATGGTGTTCGGCTTGGTCGCGGCCACGGTGCTCGCGCACGGCTCGCTGATCAAGGCGATCGCGATGGTGGTGTTCGGCCTGCTGCTCGGCCTGGTGGGCACGGACGTCAACTCGGGTGTGCTGCGCTTCACCTTCGGCATCCCCGAGCTCTCCGACGGCATCGGCTTCGTCATCGTCGCCATGGGGATGTTCGGCACCGCGGAGATCATCAGCAACCTCGAGATGAAGGACAAGCGCGAGATCTTCACGAGCAAGGTGACCCACCTCTATCCGACGAAGGACGACCTCAAGCAGTCATGGGCCGCCATTTTGCGCGGCACGGCGCTCGGATCGGCGCTCGGCATCCTGCCCGGCGGCGGGGCGCTCCTCGCCTCCTTCGGCGCCTATACGCTCGAGAAGAAAGTTGCCAGGCATCCGGAGCGCTTCGGCAAGGGCGCGATCGAAGGCGTGGCGGGCCCGGAGTCGGCCAATAACGCGGGCGCCCAGACCTCCTTCATCCCGATGCTGACGCTCGGCATCCCGTCGAACGCCGTGATGGCGCTGATGATCGGCGCGCTCATGATCCAGGGCATCGCGCCCGGGCCGCAGGTGATGAACGAGAAGCCCGAGCTCTTCTGGGGCCTCATCGCCTCCATGTGGGTCGGCAACCTGATGCTCGTGGTGCTCAACCTGCCGATGATCGGCATGTGGGTGAAGCTGCTGACGGTACCTTACCGTTTCCTCTTTCCCTCGATCCTCGTCTTCATGGCGATCGGCGTCTTCAGCCTCTCGAACAACGCATTCGACGTGCTGATCATGTCGATCTTCGGCGTGATCGGCTACATCTGCGTCAAGCTCGAGTGCGAGCCGGCGCCGATGATCCTCGGCTTCATCCTCGGCCCGCTGATGGAAGAGAACCTGCGGCGCGCGATGCTCCTTTCGCGCGGCGATCCATTCGTGTTCGTCAGTCCGGCGAAGCCCATCAGCCTTGCCTTCCTCATCGCCTCGGCCATCCTGCTCGTGATCGTGGCGCTGCCGGCGATCCGCAAGAAGCGCGAAGAGGTCTTCGTCGAAGACTAGACCGCGGCGATGGTCTGCACCTCGATCAGGAATTGCTCCTGGACGAGGCGATCGATGATCAAGAGCGTGTTCGGCGGGTACTTGCCGTCCGGAAACATCTTCGGGTAGTTACTCTCGCGCCAGCGGTAGAAGGCGGCGATGTCCTGTGAATGCACGAGGTAGGTGGTGAACTGAACGACGTTGCGCCAGCCGCCGCCTGCGGATTTCAGCGCCTGCTCGATCTGCGCATAGACCGCGGCGCACTGCTTGTCGAAGCTTTCTCCGGGCGCCAGCATGCCCGCGATGTAGAGCATCTCGGCGTTCTTCACGCGCGCGACGTGCGAATAGGGCCCGACCGGCGTGCCGAGCGCGTCGACGTTATAGATCGTGATGTCGGCCATGGTCAGTGCTTGGGTTGGCCGCGCGCGGCGAGCTGAGAGCGCACGGTGGCGATGAGCTCGTTTCGGCGGACGGGCTTTACGTGATAGGCGCTCGCGCCCGCCGCCATGGCGCGATCGACGGTCTCCTGGTCGGTGACCACCGAGACGATGATCACCGGCGTGGCGGAGTTCGGCGACTGGGCGCGCAGCGCCGCCAGGACGCCAAGGCCGCCGATGCCGGGCATGAGCAGGTCGAGGAGGATCGCGTCGTACGCATAGTTGCCCGCGAGGCGAAGGGCCTGCTCGCAGGTGCCGGCGAGCTGCGCCTCGACGTTCAGCTCCTTCGAGAGCAGGCGCGCGAGCAGCACGCGCGTCGACTCCTCGTCATCGACGATCAGCACGCGGTGGCGCGGCTTCAGCGCTTCTTGCGTTCGTGGCGCCATTGCACATCCGTGCGGCCGGCGGCGCGGTTCAGGCGCCGTCCGCCGATGAAGAGGAGATCGGAGAGGCGGTTGAGATAGCGCAACGCCGGGTCGCTCACTTTCTCTTCTTGATTCAATCGCACCAGGCTGCGCTCGGCGCGCCGGCAAACGGTGCGGGCGAGGTGCGCTGCCGCGGCCGCGCGAGTGCCGCCCGGCAGGACGAATTCCTTCAACGCAGGCAGCTCCGCATTCCAGCGCTCGATGGCGTGTTCCAGGCGCTCGACCTGCGTGTCGTTCAAGAGCGTGTGGCCGGGGATGCTGATCTCGCCGCCAAGATCGAAGAGATCGTGCTGGACCTCGTTCAGCACCTCGCTCACCTCCGCGGGAACGTCCTCGGCGAGCACGAGGCCAATGGCGCTATTCAGCTCGTCGAGCTCCCCCAGCGCGTGCACGCGCGCGCTCGATTTCGACACGCGCGAGCCATCGCCTAGCCCGGTATCGCCGCGATCGCCGGTGCGTGTGGTGATCTTCGACAGGCGATGCGCCATGCGCGCGATTATAGGATTTCCCGCTTCTTCACCTTGCTCCTCAGGCTGCCGCGCGCGAGCGTCGTGAAGATGTCTTCACCCTCTGCAATCCGACCGGCGTCCCGCAGCACGTTGCCGTCCGCTGTGCGCGTGATGCTGTAGCCGCGCTCGAGCACTGCCGTCGGATCCATGCCCGCAAGCGAGGCCTGCAAGCGGCCGAGCTCGGCCATGCTGCGGTGGACGCGGTGACCGAGCGCAAAGGCGAGGCGGGTGCGCAGCTGCAAGAGCGCCTGCTGGCCGGTACGCAGGCGCTGCGCCGGATGCACCAGGCGCTTGGCGCAGCCGTCGAGCGCCTGCATCGCGTACTGCAGGCAACGGCGCATCTCGCGCGAAAGCGAACGGACGTGATCGGCGACGCGGGCGGCCAGCTCGGCGCGTGCCGGGGTGGCGAGCTCGGCCGCGGCGGTGGGCGTGGGGGCGCGCTGGTCGGCGGCGAAATCCGCGATGGTGAAGTCGCTTTCGTGGCCGACCCCCACCAGGACCGGGATGAGCGACGCGCGAATGGCCCGCGCGACGCTCTCCTCGTTGAAGGACCACAGGTCCTCGATCGAGCCGCCGCCGCGCACGAGGAGCAGCACGTCGCACTCCGCGCGGGCGCTGGCCGTCTTGAGGGCCGCGGCGATGCGGTAGCCGGCGCCCTCGCCCTGGACCGGTGCCGGGTAGATGATCACGGGTATGGCTGGATTGCGGCGGGCGAGGGTCGTCAGCACGTCGCGCAGCGCTGCTGCGGCAAGCGAAGTGACGACGCCGATCGTGCGCGGGTGCGCGGGTAGCGGGCGCTTCAAGGCCGGGTCGAACAACCCCTCGCGCTCCAGCTTCTCCTTGAGCTTGAGGAAGCGCTCGTACAGCGGGCCAAGGCCGGCGGGCCTGAGCGCTTCTACGGTCAACTGGAAGCGTCCACGCGGCTCGTAGAGGCTCACCAGCACCTGGGCCTCCACCTGCATGCCTTCCTTGAGCTGTCCGTCGAACGCGGCTGCCCGGCTGCGGAACATCACGCAATCCACCTGCGCGCCGCGGTCCTTAAGCGTGAAGTAGTAGTGCCCCGACGGCGCCGGCTTCAGGTTCGAGAGCTCGCCCCGCGTCCAAAGCAGCGGGAAACGCCGCTCCAGCGTGTCGCGGACGCTTCGCAGCAATTCGGAAACGGTGACAACGGGCCGGGCGAAGTCATTCTGCATGGCGGCGGCGTTCGCGAGGCGAGCCTACACTATCCACATCCGCGAACCGGGCGCGCCTGCGCCTGCCGCAATCGCTCGCGGAGCCCGATTCTTTTCCGTAAAGGCATGTTTTGTCAGCGCAAAAGGCTGCTCAAATTTTGATCGCGACCGTCTTTAGGGCTCTGTTAACTGCGTGTGACGCGGCTATTCATCGATAATCCACAAACTTGTCCACAGCTTTTTGTGGATATCGCCGTATCCACTACATCCTCTCGCGCGCGATGTAGCGCATGGACGGTTTTGCTGCGCCGCATAAACTTGCTCCGCGCGCTTCGTTTGCGTACAGTCGGCTGAAAATTACAAGGAAGACGGTTGTTCGCAATTCTGCAGGCTGCCGGCTGGCCGATCTGGTTTCTCCTCGCTGCTTCTATCGTCGCTCTTGCCCTGATCATCGAGCGCGCGATCTCGCTGCGCTCGTCAAGGATCATCCCGCCGCGGCTTTTCGAGCAGGTGGTGGACATGTACAAGCGCCAGGGCGTCTCGGAAGCGGTGCTCGAGCGCCTGGCCAAGGATTCGCCGCTCGGCGTGGTGCTGGCGGCGGGCCTGCGCAACCACAAGGCCTCGCGCTACGTGATGAAGGAGGCGATCGAGGAAGCGGGCCGCGCCGTCGCGCATGAGCTCGAGCGCTTCCTGACGACGCTCGGCACGATCGCCACCGCGGCGCCGCTCCTCGGCCTCTTCGGCACGGTGATCGGCATGATCGAGATCTTCGGCTCGCAGTCGCCGACCGGCTCCAATCCGCAGCAGCTCGCGCACGGCATCTCGATCGCGCTCTACAACACCGCGTTCGGCATCGCCATCGCCATTCCCTCGCTCATCTTCTACCGGCACTACAAGAACAAGGTCGATACCTTGGTGGTGGAGATGGAGCTGCTGGCCTCCAAGCTCGTGGACATCCTGCACGGCGAGCGCGCCGACTATCCGGGACTGCGCGTCTAAATGAACTTCCAGCGCGGCCGGGAGAAGGAGGCGCTCGAGATCAACCTCGTGCCGCTCATCGACGTGATGATGGTGATCCTGATCTTCCTGATGATCACCACCACCTACAACAAGTACACCGAGCTTGCGATCAACCTGCCCTCGGCAGATGCCGAGAAGCAGCCCGAACGCCGGAACGAGGTCGCCGTGCTGGTGAACGCGCAAGGGCAGTATGTGGTCAACGGGCGCCCGGTGGTGTTCCGCTCGGCCAACCAGCTCGCCGACGAGCTCAAGCGCGCGGCCGGCGCGGCGAAGGAGCCGGTGGTGGTGATCAGCGCCGACGCCACCGCGACGCACCAGGCCGTGATGCGCGTCATGGAAGCGGCGCGCGTCGCCGGCATCTCGCAGGTGAACTTCACCGCGCAAGCCACGAAGTAATGCGGACCTCGTAGTGCGCTACTGGTACCACCGCGGCCTCCTTGCGTGGCTGCTGTGGCCCGCGAGCCTCCTCTTCCGCTTCGTGGTCGCAATGCGGCGCCTCCTGTACTGGGCGCGCGTGCTGCCCAGCCGGCATCCCGGCATCCCGGTGATCGTGGTCGGCAACCTGACCGCCGGCGGCAGCGGCAAGACGCCGCTCGTCATCTGGATCGCCGAGCGCCTCAAGAAGAATGGCTGGACGCCCGGCATCGTGTCGCGCGGCTACGGAGCGCGCGTTGACGTGCCGCGCGCGGCGACGATCGCCGATGACGCGGCGGACGTCGGCGATGAGCCGATCCTGCTTTCACGCCGCAGCGGCTGCCCGGTTTGGGTGGGCGCCGATCGCCTGCGCGTGATCGCGGCGCTGCGCGCTGCGCATCCCGACGTGGATGTCCTCGTGCTGGACGACGGCCTGCAGCACTACCGGCTGCGCCGCGATGTGGAAATAGCGGTCGTCGACGCGCGCGCATTCGGCAATGGATTCCTCCTGCCCGCCGGCCCGCTGCGCGAGCCGGTCTCGCGGCTCGGCTCGGTCGATGCGGTGGTCTCCCACGGCGCGCAGGTCGAGGGCTATGCCATGCGCCTGCAGGGCGCGGAGCTGCACCGCATGACCGATTCGGCGGACCGGCGGCCGGCGAGCGCATTCGGGGGGCAGAAGGTGCACGCGGTGGCGGGCATCGGCGATCCGAACCGGTTTTTTCTCCATCTCGCGAAGCTGGGCGTGAAGCTCGCGCCGCATCCTTTTCCCGATCATCACCGGTTCACCGAGAAAGACCTGCAGTTCGGCGACGCGGCGCCGGTCCTGATGACCGAGAAGGACGCGGTAAAATTGCGCCGCACCGCAAAGCCGGATTGGTGGGTGCTGCCGGTGACCGCCGAGCTCGATCCCGCGTTCGGCGATTGGCTCACGAAGAGGCTCGATGGGCTCCGTCGACCCAAGGCTGCTTGAAATCCTGGTGTGCCCGCTGTGCAAGGGCAAGCTGCTCTATCGCAAGGAAGCGAGCGAGCTCGTCTGCAAGGCCGATCGGCTCGCCTATCCGGTGAAGGACGACATCCCGGTCATGCTCGAAGAGGAGGCGCGCAAGCTCCCGCCCGAAGAGGAAGTAAGCTGAAGACGTGGCGTGAGCTTTAGCGTCATCATCCCGGCGCGCTACGCGTCGACCCGGTTTCCCGGAAAGCCGCTCGCCGATCTCGCCGGCAAGCCGATGGTCGTCCACGTTTGCGAGCGGGCGAAGAAAAGCGGCGCCGCCGCCGTGCATGTGGCGACGGACGACCCGCGCATCGCGGACGCGGTTCGGAAGCACGGCCATTCCGTGGTGATGACGCGCAGCGACCACGAGTCGGGTACCGACCGCCTTGCCGAGGCTGCGAAGCTCCTCAAGCTCGCCGCGGAGCACGTCGTGGTCAACGTGCAGGGCGACGAGCCGCTCATCGAGCCGAAACTGATCCGCGACGTCGCAAACCTGCTCGGCAAGCGCCGAGCGGCGGCGATGACGACCGCGTGCCACGCCATTCATGACGCCGCCAGCTTCACCAACCCGAACGTCGTCAAGGTCGTGCTGGACGAACACAGCTACGCGCTCTATTTCTCGCGGGCGCAGATTCCATTTCCCCGCGAGCCGGGTGCAAAGCACTACCGCCACGCGGGCATCTATGCCTATCGCGTGCGCTTCCTGCGCAAGTACGCGGTACTGCGGCCGGCGCCGATCGAGAAGGCGGAGGCGCTCGAGCAGCTCCGCGCCCTCTGGCACGGATATCGGATCGCCGTGGTGGTGAGCAAAAAGGATATCCCGCCCGGGGTTGACACGCATCAAGACTTGCAGGCCGTGCTTAGTAGAATGCGCCGATGAGATTGATCTTGCTGGGCCCGCCCGGGGCGGGGAAGGGCACGCAGGCGAATTTCATCCGGGAGAAGTACGGCATCCCGCAGATCTCGACCGGCGACATGCTGCGCGCCGCCGTGAAGGCAGGCACGCCGCTCGGTCTCGCGGCGAAGAAGGTGATGGACTCCGGGCAGCTCGTCTCCGACGACATCATCATCGGGCTCGTCGCCGAGCGGCTGAAGCAGCCCGACTGCAAGCCGGGCTATCTGTTCGACGGCTTTCCGCGCACCATCCCGCAGGCCGAGGCGATGAAGAAGGCGGCCGTAGCCATCGACTACGTGCTCGAGCTCGACGTGCCCGACGAAGACATCATCCAGCGCATGAGCGGTCGCCGCGTGCATACCGCCTCGGGCCGCACCTACCACATCAAGTTCAATCCGCCCAAGGTCCAGGGCAAGGATGACGTGACCGGCGAGCCCCTCATCCAGCGCGACGACGATCGCGAGGAGACGGTGAGGAAGCGCCTCGAGGTCTATCGCGCACAAACGCGGCCGCTCGTCGAGTACTACAGCCGCTGGGCCGCCTCGAAGGATGCGCGTGCGCCGAAGGTCTGCAAGATCGCCGGGCAAGGCTCGGTCGACGCGATCACGCAGCGCGTTTTCGCTGCGCTGACCTGATAAAATCCGTCCCCTTTCCGGGGAGACAACATGACAGCAGGGATAATCTTCGCGCTCGCATGCGCGATCCTCGCGATCCTTTACGGCGTCTGGCAGTCCGGCCGCATCCTGCGGCTGCCGGCGGGCAACGAGCGCATGCAGGAGATCTCGGCCGCGGTGCGCGAAGGCGCCGTCGCCTATCTCAAGCGCCAGTACACCACGATCGCGATCGTCGGCATCGTTCTCTTCCTGATCATCGGCTTCGTCCCGCAGCTCGGCTGGCCCACCGCCTTCGGCTTCCTCATCGGCGCGTTGCTCTCCGGCGCCTGCGGCGTAATAGGAATGAACATCTCGGTGCGCGCCAACGTGCGCACGGCGGAAGCGGCGCGCACCGGCCTGAATGAAGCGCTGCAGGTGGCGTTCAACGGCGGCGCGATCACCGGCCTCCTGGTCGTCGGGCTCGGCCTGCTCGGCGTGGCGGGCTACTTCGCGCTCCTCTATGCCAACGCGGTGGACAAGAACAACCTCTCGCACATCATCCATCCGCTCGTCGGCCTCGGCTTCGGCGGCTCGCTTATCTCGATCTTCGCGCGGTTGGGCGGCGGCATCTTCACCAAGGGCGCGGACGTCGGCGCCGACCTCGTCGGCAAGGTGGAAGCGGGCATCCCCGAGGACGATCCGCGCAACCCTGCGGTGATCGCCGACAACGTCGGGGACAACGTCGGCGACTGCGCCGGCATGGCGGCCGACCTCTTCGAGACCTACGCGGTGACGATCATCGCCACGATGCTGCTCGGCGCGCTGATGGTGAAGACCACGACGCCGGCGGCGCTCATCTATCCGCTCACCATCGGCGGTTTCGCCATCATCGCCTCCATCGTCGGCACCTGGTTCGTAAGCGCGAAGCCTGGCGACAAGAACGTCATGCCCGCGCTCTACAAGGGCCTCATCGTTGCCGGCGTGGTGGCGCTGATTGCCTTCATCCCGATCACCATGATCGTCATGGGCGACGTCGTGAAGACGGTCCCCTTCGAAGTCGGCGGCGGCATGAAGATGATCACCATCTGGCACCTCTACGGCACCGCCGTGGTCGGCATGCTGCTCACCGGCTTCCTCGTCTGGATCACCGAGTACTACACCGGCACCGACTTCAAGCCGGTGCAGCACGTCGCCGAGGCCAGCACCACCGGGCACGCGACCAACATCATTGCCGGCATCGGCGTATCGATGAAGTCGACGGCGTGGCCGGTGCTCGCCGTCTGCGTCGCGATCGGCGCGTCCTACTCCCTTGCGGGCCTCTATGGCATCGCCATCGCGGCGACCTCGATGCTCTCGATGGCCGGCATCATCGTCGCCCTGGACGCGTATGGACCGATCACCGACAACGCGGGTGGCATCGCCGAGATGGCGGGCTTGCCGGATTCCGTCCGCGACATCACCGACCCGCTCGATGCCGTGGGCAACACCACCAAGGCGGTGACGAAGGGCTATGCCATCGGCTCGGCGGGCCTCGCCGCGCTCGTGCTCTTCGCCGACTACACGCACGCGCTGGAAGCGAGCGGCAAGACGTTCACCTTCGACCTCTCGAACCACATGGTGATCATCGGTCTGTTCATCGGCGGCATGGTGCCGTATCTCTTCGGCGCGATGGCGATGGAGGCAGTCGGCCGGGCCGCGGGCTCCGTAGTGCTGGAGGTGCGCCGTCAGTTCAAGGAAATCCCCGGCATCATGGAAGGCAAGGCTAAGCCCGAGTACGGCCGCGCGGTCGATATGCTGACGCGGGCGGCGATCAAGGAAATGATGCTGCCCTCGCTCCTGCCGGTGCTGGTGCCGATCCTCGTCGGCCTGATCCTCGGGCCGCAGGCGCTCGGCGGCGTGCTCATGGGCACGATCGTGACCGGACTCTTCGTCGCCATTTCGATGTGCACCGGCGGCGGCGCCTGGGACAACGCGAAGAAGTACATCGAGGACGGCCACTACGGCGGCAAGGGCTCGGACGCCCACAAGGCGGCCGTCACCGGCGACACCGTCGGCGATCCCTACAAGGACACGGCCGGCCCGGCGGTGAACCCGCTGATCAAGATCATCAACATCGTGGCGCTCCTCGTAGTGCCGCTGATGGTCTGACGTCCGCCGCAATTCGTAAGCTCGCGCGCATGCGATGCCTGCTTGCGCTTGCGTTCTGCAGCGTCACGCTCTGCCATGCCGCCGATCCGGAGGCGGTGGCGCGGCCGCAGGTGAAGCCCGGCGACAGCTGGACCTACCGACGCATGGATTACTGGACGAACAGGCCGACCGGTCACCTGCGCGAGACCGTGACCTTCGCGAACGACAAGGTAATCATCGCCGTCGGACAGCGCGGCGACAAGGAAAAAGAACTCGACGCGACTTACACCGCCGAATGGAATTTCGTGTCGTCGCCGACAGGGCGCGTTTTTAATCCGGATCAGGGGCTTTTCAGGTTTCCCATGCACCCTGGCGACGCGCACGACTGGAAATACGACATGAAGGACCCGACCGAGGGCGCTTTCGAGGTCCGGTTCGAACGTCATGTGAAGGTCGTCGGCCGGGAAGACGTGCAAGTGCCGGCGGGCAATGCCATCGAGACGGCGTGGTACGCGCCCGAAGCGAAGCGGTTCGTAAAATGGACGTTCGAAAATTCGACGGCCAGAGGCCGCAACCTCTGGTGGGGCATCGAGCTCCTCGAGTACAAGGTGCAGTGAAGGCAGCGGCCGCTGCCTTATCTTTCTTCTGCTTCTGTGCGGGCGCCGCAGCGCGCGAGCCGGTCGTTGCTCGCGAGTTCGTGGTGTCGGCCGCGCATCCGATGGCTGCGAAGGCAGGGTACGACATCCTCGCGCGCGGCGGCTCGGCGGTGGATGCAGCGATCGCGGTGCAGATGATGCTCGGGCTCGTCGAGCCCGAATCCTCCGGCATCGGCGGCGGGGCGTTTCTCCTGCACTGGTCGCAGCGCGAGCAGAAGCTCGAGAGCTACGACGGACGGGAGGTCGCGCCCAAGGCTGCGCGGGCGGACCGGTTTCTGGGCCGCGACGGCCAGCCGCTCGCGTTCATGGAAGCGGTGGTCGGTGGGCGTTCGGTCGGCGTGCCGGGTGTGCTGCGCATGCTCGAGCTCGCGCACAAGAGGCATGGGCGACTGCCCTGGGCCGAGCTCTTCAAGCCGGCGATCGACGCGGCGGAGCGGGGTTTTCCGCTGTCGCCGCGCTTATATGCAGTGCTGCAGGACGAGCATTATCTGCGCAAGGATCCGGCCGCGGTTCGCGTCTATTACGGCAAGGCGGTGGGCGAACGCATCGTGAATCGCGAATACGCAGCAACGCTGCGCGCGATTGCCGCGCGCGGCGCCAGCGCGATGTACGAAGGCGAGATCGCCGCCGACATGGTGCGCGCGGTCCGGTCGCGGGGCGGCGACCTCACTGCAGCCGATATTTCCGCCTACCAGGCCAAGGAGCGCGAGCCGCTCTGCGGCGCTTACCGCGTCTGGCGTATCTGCTCTATGGGACCGCCGAGCTCGGGTGGCGTGGGCGTGCTGCAAATCCTCGGCATCCTCGAGCGGGTGCCCTTCGCAGCCGCGCCGGCGCAATCGGCGCAGGCAGTGCATTACTTCAGCGAGGCCGGGCGCCTCGCCTATGCGGATCGGGCGCGTTACCTCGGCGACCCGGACTTCGTTCCCGTGCCGGTCGCTCGCCTGCTCGGCCCCAATTATCTGGACAAGAGGGCGAAGCTCATCGGCGAGCGTTCCCTGCGCCGCGCGATGCCGGGCGACGTCGAAGGCGGCACCAGCCACTTCTCGATCGTCGATGCGAATGGCGACGCCGTGGCGATGACGACGACGATCGAGAACGGCTTCGGCAGCCGGATCATGGTGCGAGGTTTCCTCCTCAATAACGAGCTGACCGACTTCGATTTCACGCCGGGCGGCCCGAACGAGGTGGCCGGCGGCAAGCGGCCGCGCTCGAGCATGGCGCCCACCATGGTGTTCGACCGGCAGGGCCGTCTCGAGCTCCTCATCGGCTCGCCGGGCGGCTCGCAGATCATCAATTTCGTCGCCAAGGTCCTGGTCGGCGTGCTCGACTGGAAGCTCGACGTGCAGGAGGCGATCGATTCTCCGAACTTCGGCAGCCGCAACGGGCCGACGCAGATCGAGCGCGGCTCGCGCTACGAGGCGCTGGTTCCGGCGCTCGCCGAGCGAGGCCATGACGTCAGGCTCTCGGAGATGGCGAGCGGCCTGCACGGCATCGAGCGCGTGCCCGGCGGCTGGCGCGGCGGGGCCGATCCGCGGCGCGAGGGGGTCGTGCTAGGCCGCTGAAGCGGCGGCGACGATGGCCGAAACGCTGCTCTCCACATCTGCGGCGACGTCGATGCACAATGCGTGCGCCGGGGGCTCGAGCGTGGCGAACTGGCTATCGAGGAGTGACGCCGGCATGTAGCGGTGCTTGCGCTCCGCGACGCGCGCGGCGATCAGTGCCTGGGTGGCGTGCAGGTGCACAAGCAGGACGTGGTCGATTCCGTCGAGCAGACGCTGGCGATAGGACTCTTTCAGCGCCGAGCAGGTCACGACGGCGTCCTTCTCTTTCCGCAGCGCCTGGTTCAGCGCATCGAGCCAGGGCCAGCGGTCCGTATCCTCGAGCGGGATGCCGGCCGCCATCTTGTCGATGTTCTTCTGCGGGTGATAGTCGTCGCCTTCGATGAAGCGCCAGCCGAGTCGCTGGGCGACGAGCGCTCCGATCGTGGTCTTGCCGACGCCGGAGACGCCCATCAGCACGACGATCATTTGCTCTGTACGGCGTGGCCTCCGAACCGGGCGCGCATCATGGCGAGGAGGCGCCGCGCATAGTCGGAGCGCCCCTGGCTAGAGAAGCGGCTCATGAGCGCGAGCGTAATTACCGGCGCCGGCACGCCGAGCTCGATCGACTCGAGCGCCGTCCAGCGCCCTTCACCGGAGTCGGCGACGACCGGCGCGATGCCGGCGAGCGACTCATTGTCACTGAGGATGCCGGCGCAGAGGTCGAGCAGCCAGGAGCGCACCACGCTGCCGTGGCGCCAGGTCTCGGCGAGCCGCGCCGGATCGATGTCGAGCTCCTTGCGCGCGGCCAATAAGGCAAAGCCCTCTGCGAGGGCCTGCATCATCCCGTACTCGATGCCGTTGTGGACCATCTTCGCGTAGTGCCCGGCGCCGCTCGGGCCGCAATGCAGCCAGCCGTTCTCCGGATGCGGCGCAAGCGCCTTCGCCACGGGCTCGAAGATCTCGACTGACTTCGGCGTGCCGCCGAGCATCAGGCAATAGCCGTGCTCGCGGCCGTGGACGCCGCCCGAGACGCCGGCATCGACATAGCGCAGTCCCTGCTGAGAGAGCGCGAGCGCGCGGCGCATCGAATCGCGGTAGTAGCTGTTGCCCCCGTCCACGATGGTGTCGCCCGCGGAAAGCATCGGGATCAGCTCGTTGATCGTGTCCTCGACGGCGCTGCCTGCCGGCAGCATCAGCACGATGATGCGCTCGCCCTCGAGCCGCGCGCAGAGCGCCGCGAGATTTTCCGCGCACTCGATGTTCGCCGTGCCCTCGAGCGCGGCGCGCGCTTCGTCCGCCTGGTCGTAGCAGAGCAGCTTCATGCCGGCCTGGGCGAGCCGGCGCGCCATCCCCGTGCCCATCTTGCCGAGTCCGACGATTCCAATCCGCATCCGCGCTCCTCGAACGTGTGCATTGATTCTAGGGTCTCAGACTGACCATGGATATCGTGGACTTGCTGCAATGGCCCGCCATGCTGACCACGGTGGCCGCGTCGTGGCTGGTGGCATCGCGTTCGCCCGCGCGCCGCGCAGCAGGCTTCGGGTGCTTCCTCGCGAGCAACCTGCTATGGGTACTGTGGGGATGGCACGACCATGCCCATGCGCTCGTCGCGCTGCAGTTCTGCCTCGCCGCGCTGAATATGCGCGGCGTCTACAAGAACGAATGAACTAGCTTCTCTGCAGGCTCGAGCTCGCGGAAGCTGCGCAGCCAGGTGAGCTGGCGCTTGGCGAGTTGACGCGTCGCGGCGACGGCCTGGTTGCGCATCGCGCCAGCGTCGATCTCGCCTTCGAGGTTCTGCCAGACCTGTCGATAGCCGACGGCACGCATGCTCGGAAGAGCGGCACTGAGCTTGTACCGGCTGCGCAGGCGGCGCACCTCGTCGACCAACCCGGCGGCGAGCATCGCGTCGAAGCGCGCGGCAATGCGCTCGGCGAGCGCCTCGCGCTCGGGCGGCATGAGCGCGAAGGCCTTGAGCGCAAAGGGCAGGCCGGCGCTTGAGCCGCCCTGCAGCGACGACATCGGCTTGCCGGTGAGGCGCCACACTTCGAGCGCCCGCTGGATGCGCTGGGCGTCCCGCACCGGGATGCGCCGAGCGGCCGCCGGATCGACTTTGGCGAGCTCGGCGTGCAGCGAGGCCCAGCCTTTGTCGCGCGCCTCGGCATTGATGGCTGCGCGGATTTCGGGATCGGCCTGCGGCAGCGCGTCCAGGCCGCCGACGAGCGCGCGGTAGTAGAGCATCGTGCCCCCGACAATCAGCGGCACGTTGCCCCGCGACAGGATTTCCCCGACGCAACGAATCGCATCCGTGCGCCAGCGCCCGGTGGAGTAGCTCTGGTCCGGATCGATCACGTCGATGAGATGGTGCGGAACGCGGCTGCGCTCCGCCGCGCTTGGCTTGGCCGTGCCGATATCGAGCCCGCGGTAGACCTGCACCGAATCCATCGACACGATCTCGAGCGGCACCCGCTCGGCGAGCGCCATGGCCATCTGCGATTTGCCGCTCGCCGTGGGGCCGAGCAGCGCGTAGGCCGCGTTACGCAACGGCGCGAGCGCCTTAGCGGCCACCTGCGACGTCGAGGATCGCTCCGCTTACGTAGGAGGCTTCGTCCGATGCGAGCCACAGGATGGCCCGCGCGATCTCCTCGGGCTCGCCCGCGCGCTGCAGGGGCGCGCTCGCACCGATCCGGTCGGCGCGCTCGGGATCGCCGCTCGAGGCGTGGATCTCGGTATGGATCACGCCCGGGCGGATGGCATTCACGCGGATGCCTTCCGGACCGACTTCCTTCGAGAGGCCGAGCGTCAGCGTATCGATCGCCGCCTTGGAAGCCGCGTAGTCCACGTACATTGCCGGCGCGCCGATGCGTGCCGCCACCGACGAGAGGTTGATGATCGAGCCGCCGGAGCCGCCATGCTTCTTCGACATGCGCTTTACCGCCTCGCGTGCGCACAGGAAGCTGCCGGTGATGTTGATGGCAAACATGCGCTGCATGCGTTCGGCCGACATCTCGTCCACGCGCGCCGCGACGTCGACGATGCCGGCGTTATTCACCAGCACCGTCAGCCGGCCGAGCTTGTCCACCTCCCGGAACAGGCGAAGGACGTCCCGCTCCGCCGATACGTCGCCGGCAATCGGGAGGGCGCCCGTTTCTCGCGCCAGCTTTTCGGCAGCGGGCTTGTTATGCACATAGTTGAGCGCCACCTTGTAGCCGCGCTGCACCGCGAGGCGGACGGTCGCGGCGCCAATGCCGCGGCTACCGCCGGTGACGAGCATGACGCCGGTCATTTAACGCCCTCTCATGAAAAGCTTGTCGAGGTCGGCCATCGTGAGCTGGTACCACGTCGGCCGGCCGTGGTTGCAGCTGCCCGAGCGCTCGGTCTCTTCCATCTCGCGCAGGAGCGCATTCATCTCGGTCGCGGTCAGCGCGCGGTTCGCGCGTACCGCAGCATGGCACGCCATGGTCGCGAGCAGCTCGTTCTGCCGGCCCGCCAGCATCTGGCTCGCACCGAAGTCGCGGATTTCCTTCAGCAGATCGCGCGCGAGGCCGACGATATCGCCGCTCGCGAGGAGCGCGGGGGCGGTGCGTACGGTGAGCTCGTTCGGCCCGGACACGACGACTTCGAGGCCCAGGCGATCGAGCGTTTCGGCGTTCTCTTCCGCCGTCGCCACGTCGATGGCATCGGCCGAAAACACGGCGGGCACGAGCAGGCGCTGCCGGGCCACCTCGCCCGCGTCGATGCCGCTCTTCAGGCGCTCCATGAGGATGCGCTCATGCGCGGCGTGCATGTCGACGAGGACGAGTCCGCCCTCGTTCTGCGCGAGGATGTAGATGCCGTGCAGCTGGCCAAGCGCGAACCCCAGCGGCGGGCTTTGCTCCGCGGCCGGAAGTGGCGCGGACGCCGGGAATGGCTGATAGCTCTGCGTGGGTTGAGCAAGCGAGAAGGCGGCCTGCACGCCCGCGCTTTGCGAGACCTTGGCATAAGGCACCGGCGCTTGCGCCGCGCTCGGGGAAAGTGCCCGCTCGAGCGCATGCCGGACGAACTGGTGCACCAGTCGCGAATCGCGGAAGCGCACTTCGATCTTCGCCGGATGGACGTTGACGTCGAGCGTTCGCGGATCCAGCCCGAGGAAGAGCACATATGCCGGCTGGCGCTCGCCGTGCAGGAGCTCGGCATAAGCCTCGCGCACCGCGTGCACGATCACGCGGTCGCGCACGTAGCGGCCGTTGACGAAGAGATATTGCGCGTCGGGACGTCCCTGCGCGGCCTGCGGCGTGCCGGCGAGTCCTGTGAGCGTGAGTCCGCCGGCGCCGGCTTCGATGGCGACGCTCGCTTCGGAAACTTCCCGGCCCAGGAGCGTCGCGACGCGCTCGGCGAGGGGCTGCGAGCGCAGGTGCCGGCTCGCGCGGCCGTTATGGCGCAGCGTGAAGCCGATCTCGGGATGGGCGAGGGCGATGCGGCGGAAGACTTCGTCGCAATGGCCGAACTCCGTCGATTCGCTCTTCAGGAACTTTCGCCGGGCCGGCGTATTGAAATACAGGTCCTCGACGGTCACCGTGGTGCCGTGGGCGCGGGCTGCGGGCGCGATCTCGCCGCCGTCGCCGCCTTCCACCCGGAGCGAGCTGCCGTGTGCGTCCTGCTCGCGGCGCGAGGTGATGGCGAGCCGGGCCACCGCCGCGATGGAGGCGAGCGCCTCGCCGCGGAAGCCCATTGTCGCGACGCCTTCCAGGTCCGCGAGCGTCGCGATCTTGCTTGTGGCGTGCCGCGCGATGGCGAGCGGCAGGTCGTCGCGCGAGATGCCGGCGCCGTCGTCCTCGACCTGGATGCGCCGGATGCCGCCCTCGTCGAGCGTCACGCTGATGGCGCGCGCGCCGGCATCGAGGCTGTTTTCCAGCAGCTCCTTCAGGACGGACGCGGGGCGCTCCACCACTTCGCCGGCCGCAATCTGGGAGACGAGAAGCTGCGGTAGCACGCGAATGGCGCTCACGGCGGGGATTATAGAATCGACGGGTGGAGCTCTTCGCTACGCTCTGGGACCTCGCGGTCCATCTGGATCAGCACCTCGCATCGTTTGTCGGCCAGCACGGCGCCTGGGTCTATGCGCTTCTCTTCGTCATCGTGTTTTGCGAGACGGGCCTCGTGGTGACGCCATTTCTGCCGGGCGATTCGCTGCTGTTCGTGGTGGGAGCGCTGGCGGCGGCCGGCGGCATGAACATTGTGCTCGTCATGGCGGTCCTCATCGCCGCCGCGCTTTGCGGCGACAACTGCAACTACTGGATCGGGCGCTGGGCCGGCATGCGCCTTTTGGCTCGCTGGATCAACCCGGTCTATCTGCAGCGCACGCATGAGTTCTACGAGCGCCATGGCGGCAAGACGATCATCATCGCGCGCTTCATGCCGATCATCCGCACCTACGTGCCTTTCGTGGCCGGACTCGGCGCGATGCCTTATCTGCGCTATCTCGCCTTTTGCGTGATCGGTGCGCTCGCCTGGGTGGGCTCGATCTGCACCGCAGGCTACTTCTTCGGCAACATCCCGGCGGTGAAGGCGAATCTCACGCTCGTCATCGTGGTGATCGTGCTGCTGTCGATCTCGCCGGGCCTGATCGCCTGGCTGAAGACGAGGTCAGTTCAGCGCCACGGGTGAGCCCGGCCGCGGCGGGTGCTTCGCGACGTAATCGCGGATGCCATCGAGGATGGCGCGAGCGAGCTTCTCCTGGTAGCCGCGGTCGTTCAGCCGCTTCTCTTCCTGCGGATTCGAGATGAAGGCGGTCTCGACCAGGATCGAGGGAACGTCCTGCGCTTTGAGCACGGCGAAGCTCGCCTGCTCGACGCGCTCCTTGTGCAACTCGTTGACCGACCCCAGGCGCTGCAGGACCGAATTGCCCAGGCGCAGGCTGTAGTCGATGGTCGCCGTCTGGGAGAGATCGAGCAGCGTCTGCTTCACGTACGAACCCTGCCCGGCGAGGCTGACGCCGCCGATCAGGTCGGACTCGTTCTCCTTCTGCGCGAGCAGCCGCGCCATCTCCGACGTGGCCCGGCGCTCGGAAAGCGCGAAGACCGACGAGCCGCGCGCGTTCGAGCGCTTGAAGGAATCGGCGTGGATCGAGACGAGGAGGTCGGCGCGCACCTGGCGTGCCTTCTCGACGCGAGTATTGAGCGGCAGGAAGTAGTCGCCGTCTCGCGTGAGCAGCGCGCGCATGTTCGGCTCGGCGTCGATCAGCGTCTTCAGGCGCTTGGCGATCATGAGCGTCACGTTCTTTTCGCGCGTGCCGCGGCGGCCGATCGCTCCGGGATCCTCGCCGCCGTGCCCGGCGTCGATGACAATCGTCGCCAGGCGCGCGACGGCCGGCTTCTCCTCGGGCGGCGCCGACGAGGGTAAGGCGGGCTTGGCGCCTTGCTCGATCAGCTGGGCGAGGGGGTCTACGGCGACGAGCGGATGGATGTCGAGCACTAGGCGATGGCCGTATTCGGCGATCGGCGACAGGGTGAAGGCCTGCGGCTTCACCTCGGCCTTGAGGTCCAGCACGACGCGCACTACGCCCGGGCGGTTCCGTGCGATGCGCAGCCCCTTGATGTACGGATCGTTGGCGGCGACCTTGCCCTCCAGCTCGGCGAGGGCAGGCGTCATCTCGGTCTCGAGATCGAGCACCAGGCGATCGGGATCCTTGACCGAAAAGATCTCGTACTTGATCTCGCTCTTCGACTCGATGGTCAGGCGCGTGTAATCGGGCGACGGCCAGACGCGGCTCGAGACGACTTGCGCTTCGGCGCCGGCCGCTAGGAGGAGGGCAGCGACGCCCGCAGCGAGGCAAGCCAGGCTTCGCCCTCGGCGGAATGCGCTTGCACTTTTCCCTGCCGCCCCTCGGCGTCGTAGCTCAGGTGAACGGCCAGGTCCGCGGGCGGCAAAAGCTCGCCCGCACGCTCCGGCCACTCGACGATGCAGACCGAGTCCGGAGTGAAGTATTCGCGCAGCCCTGAGCTCAACCATTCGGTCTTCTTGTCGAACCGATAGAAATCAAAATGATACAAGTCTAATCTCGAAATACTATAAGGTTCAACCCAGGCAAACGTCGGGCTCTTGACCGGGCCGTGCACCCCCAGTTCGCGGAGCAGCCCGCGCACGAGCGTGGTCTTGCCGCTGCCGAGCTCGCCGGAGAGGTGCAGCACGCGTCCCGGTGCGATGCCCGCCGCAAGGGCTGCGCCGAGCCGCGCCGTGGCAGCTGCATCCGGCAAATTAAGATCGAACGTCATGGATTACGCCGCGCTCGCAGCTCAGATTCGCAGATGGGGCCGGGAGCTCGGCTTCCAGGCGGTCGGCTTTGCGGACGCCGACCTCTCCGCCGCGGAGCCGCGGCTGCTCGACTGGCTGGCGCAAGGACGGCATGGCGAGATGGAGTATATGGCGCGCCATGGCGCTCTCCGCGCGCGGCCGGCGGAGCTCAAGCCCGGCACGCTGCGCGTCATTTCCGGCCGGATGGAATACGGCAGCGGCGAGGCTGGAGAGATTCCGCTGCCGACCGAAAAGGCCTACGTCGCCCGCTATGCGCGCGGACGCGACTACCACAGGGTGCTGCGTGCGCGCCTGCAGGATCTCTGCGAGCGGATCGAGCGCGAAGCGGGTCCGTTCGGCTACCGCGTCTTCACCGATTCGGCGCCGGTCATGGAGGTCGAGCTCGCGGTAAGCGCCGGCATCGCCTGGCGGGGGAAGCACACGCTCGCGCTGGACCGAACAGGCTCCTGGTTCTTCCTCGGCGAGATCTATACCGATCTGCCGTTGCCGGTCGACGCGCCAATTGAGGAACATTGCGGCAGCTGCCGCCGCTGCATCGACATCTGCCCGACCCAGGCGATTACCGGCCCGTACCAGCTGGACGCGCGGCGCTGCATCTCCTATCTCACGATCGAGCACAAGAGCGCGATTCCGGAGGAGCTACGGCCGCTGATCGGCAACCGGGTCTACGGCTGCGACGACTGTCAGCTCGCTTGCCCGTGGAACGGGTTTGCGCAGCCTGCAGGCGAGCCGGACTTCCAGGTGCGCAACGGCCTGGATCGGGCGACATTGATGGAGCTCTTCGCCTGGTCGGAGGCGCAGTTCGACGACCGGCTGCGCGGCTCGCCCATCCGGCGCATCGGCTACGAGCGCTGGCTGCGCAACCTCGCGGTGGGGCTGGGCAACGCACCGCGCTCGCCGGCGGTCCTGGCGGCGCTGCGCGCCCGGGCGGACCATCCTTCCGCGCTTGTCAGAGAGCACGTGCGCTGGGCACTCTCAAGACATGAATCGCTGGCAGCCTGACCGGTTCCTCCCCGGGTTCGAAGCGCTCGAGCTCGAATTTCCGGCCGATTACGACGGCGCCGTCGTCTCTACGCTCGTGCGGCTGCCCAGCGCCAACGCACCGCGCGGCGCGGTGCTCTATATCCACGGCTTCAGCGAGTACTTCTTCCAGCGCCATATGGCCGAGCGTTTCGCGGCGGAGGGCTATGCCTTCTACGCGCTCGACCTTCGCAAGCATGGCCGCTCGCTGCGCAATCACCAGCACCCGAACTTCTGCAAGAGCCTCACCGAGTACTACGCCGACCTCGATGCGGCGATCGAGGCGATCGGCGGTGAGCTTCTGCTTGCCGGGCATTCGACCGGCGGCCTGATTGCATCTCTCTATGCGCACGAAGGGAGGAAGCGAGCCCAGGTCCAGGCCCTATGGCTGAACAGCGCGTTCTTCGACTGGAACCTGCCCGACTGGCGCAAGGTGCAGATGCATCTCGCCGCGGCCATTGGGCGCTATTACCCGTTCCTCAACGACCCCAGGGCGTTTCGTCCCGACTACACCCGCACATTGCGCACCGAGTGGGATTTCGACCCCGTGCTCAAGCCCGACCATGGTTTCCCGGTCTACTACGGCTGGCTCGGCGCGATCAACGACGCCTTCGATAAGGTGCACAAGGGCCTCGGCCTCGAATGCCCGGTGCTGTCGATGCATTCCGATGCGGCGGACATCGTGCTCGACTGGCGCCAGGTCGCGCGCTGGTCGCGCACGCTGGGCGGCAACGTCACCGTCATGGCGTTTCCGGGCGCCTGGCACGACCTCATCCTTTCGCCGGGCCGGATCCGCGAGGAAGTCTTCATGCAGCTTTTCGCCTGGGCGGAACGAGCCGCAGCGTTGCCAGCGTAGCGAGCGCCCAGCCGACGTAGGCGATGGTGAAAGCCCACTCGGGCGCCTGGTAGAAAAGCAGCCACCGCACCCAGCGCCCGACGAACGATTCCGGCCGCGCGCCGCCGCGCAGCAGGTCTTCCCACACGGTCAGCGGACACGCCACGCCCAGAATGGCCTCGCCGGCGACAAAGCCAATCGCCGCGAGATGCGCATACCTGAACCATGGGTTGCGGATGCACTGCCAGCCGAGCGCCGCGCCGAGCCAGACAACGAGCAACCCGCCGACGTTGAACAGCACGATCAGGAAGTGGACGACGAGGATCGTGTCGGCGATCATGACGGCAGCATGGCACAACCCCGTTTCCCCAAACTCGCCGCCGATGCAATGTCAGCCGAGCAGCGCGAGGTGGCCGCGCTCATCACGTCGGGTCCCCGCGGCGAAGTGCGCGGGCCGTTCATCGCGCTCTTGCACAACCCGGCGATCGCCAGGCATCTGCAAAGCCTTGGCGAGCAGCTGCGCTGGAAGAGCAAGCTGCCGCAGAAGCTCGTGGAGCTTGCAGTGCTGGTCACCGCGCGGAAGTGGACCTGCCAGCACGAGTGGTTCATCCACGCCGAGCTCGCGCGGAAAAGCGGCCTCGACGGTGCCATCATCGACGCCATCCGCGACCGGCGCGATCCGCCAGCCAAAGGCGACGAGGCGCTGGCCTACGAGTTCTGCCGCGAAGCACACGCCACCGGCCGCGTAGGCGACAAGGCATTCGCTGCCGTGCAGAAGCGCTTCGGCCTGGACGGTGCGGTGGAGCTGCTTGTCCTCAGCGGGTACTACACGATGATGGCAATGGTGCTCAACACGGCGGGCTTGCCTTTGCCGGGGAACGCTGAACCGCCCCTCAAATAAAAAGGGGTCAGAGCAATTTTCTTGTAACTACTGATGCGCGCAGTTGTTACAGAAAAATTGCTCTGACCCCTTTTCTCCTCGCTTAGCCTTTTTCGCGCGGGCGCGCGGGAACGGCGATCCACTCGCTCCAGGAGCCCGCATAGAGCTTGCCGCCCGGCAGACCGGCCACTTCCAGGGCGAGCAAGTTGTGGCACGCCGCGACGCCCGAGCCGCAGTAGTGCACGACTTCGCCGGGCGCTCGATTGCCGAGCACGCGCTGGAACTCGGCCTTGAGCTCCGCCGCGCTCTTGAACTGGCCGTCAGCGCGAACGTTGTCGATGTTGAAGCGATTGAGCGCGCCGGGAATCCGCCCCGCCACCGGATCGATCGGCTCTTGCTCGCCGCGATAGCGTATCGGCGCGCGCGCATCGAGCAGCATGCGCTGGCGCAATGTCTTCGCAATGGCCTCGACGTCGACCGACATGTCGGCGCGCAAATGCACGGGATGTGTGGCCGACGTGGGATGCGGCACCTCGGCCGTGACCGGGCGTCCCTCGGCCGTCCATTTCGCGAGCCCGCCGTCGAGCACCGCGACGGCGTCGTGACCGATCCACCGCGCGAGCCACCAGAGCCGTGCCGCGGTCGCGCCGTTCGCCGCGTCGTAGCAGACGATCGGGTCGGTCGGGTTTACGCCGCAGCGGCCGAGCCAGGCGCCGAAGAGATTCGGATCCGGCAGCGGATGGCGGCCGTTCTTTCCGCTCTTGGGCGACGATAGATCGCGATCGAGGCTCGCGAAGACGGCACCGGGAATATGCGCTTCGCGGTATTGGCTCTCGCCGAGCTGCGGCTCCAGCAGCTCATGGCGGCAGTCGAAGACTCGCCAGCGATCGAGGTTTGCGGCGAGCTCTGCGGTGGAGACGAGTGTCTTAGCGACCAAGACGGCTATGCAACCACTCGTGGAAGTGGACTTCGGCGTCTTCCATCGGTGATTGGTAAGGACCGGCGTCGTCGAGCCCGGCCTCGTAGAGCGCGCGGCGGCCGCGGTCGAGCTTCTCGCAGATGACGTTGTCCTCGATCGCCGTCTCGACGTAGGCGGCCTGCTGCGCCTCGACGAATTCGCGCTCGAAATGCACGATCTCTTCGGGGTAGTAGAACTCGACGACGTTGGTCGTGTGCGTCGGCGAGCGCGGGATCAGGGTCGAGACGATGAGCACGTTCGGATACCACTCGAACGTGAGGCCGGGGAAGTAGGTCGCCCAGAGCGCGCCGTGCTTCGGCTCCCGGCCGTCGAGCTGCTTGAGGCAGGCCTCGTGCCATTTGCGATAGACCGGCGTGCCCGGCCGGCCGAGCGCGGCCTTGGGCGCGACGATCTGCACCGAGTACTCGTCGCCGTAGTCGACGGTGAAGTTGTCGCAGTCGGTGAAGTTGCCGAGGCCCGGATGGAAGTAATCGACGTGATAGACCTCGAGATAGGTCTCGATGAAGGTCTTCCAGTTGATCTTGTATTCATCGACGCGCACGGAGTCGAGCACGTAGCCGCTGAAGTCCCAGTCGGCCATCGTGGTGACTTTCGCGAGGTCCTTGCGCGGGTCGCGCGGACCGGTGAAGAGAAGGCCGTTCCAGTTCATGAGCGGCGTCGAGGCGAGCTTCAGGCAGGGCTGCGACTCGAAGCGCGGCGCGCCGAGAAGCTCGCCTTTCAGGTCGTAGGTCCAGCGGTGCAGCGGGCAGACGATGTTCTCGGCGCGGCCGCGGCCTTCGAGCATGATCGCCTGGCGGTGGCGGCAGACGTTCGACAGCAGTTCCACGCCGCCCGCATTGCGCACCAGCATCCGGGCGTTATCGGCCCACGAGAGCGTGTGGTAGTCGCCGACGTTCGGCACCATCAGCTCGTGGCCGACGTAGTTCGCGCCGGCGTCGAAAAGAAGCTTCTTCTCCAGCGCGAAGATCTCGGGATCGAAGTACCAGGCGACAGGCAGCTGCGGGCTCGCCGGCTTGATCTGGCGCAAGGAGGAAATGTCTGCCATTCGTTGTAAAGGTCCTAGAAAAACAGTATTTTAGCAAACGATGAGCAAGCCAGTCTCCAGCGCGAACGACCGCGCAGAAGCACAGATGTCCTTCGAGCAGGCGCTCGGCGAGCTGGAAAAAATCGTGAAGAAGATGGAAAGCGGCGAGCTCACGCTCGAGCAAGCGCTCGCCACGCATAAACGCGGGCTCGAGCTCGCGAAGTTTTGCCAGCAACGCCTCGAAGCTGCTCAGCAGCAAGTCAAAGTCCTGGAGGGCGAGGTACTGAAGCCGCTCGCAGATTTGAGCGATAGTGAGTGATGCCACGTTTCAGGCCTGGATGGGAGAGGTCCAGGCGCGCATGGAAGACGCGCTCTCGCGCCTGCTGCCCCCGCCCCATGTCGCGCCCGCTCGCTTGCATGCCGCGATGCGCTACGCGGTGCTCGGCGGCGGCAAGCGTGTGCGGCCGCTTCTCGGCTTCGCTGCAGGCGAAGTGACCGGAGCCGCGCCCGAGCGATTGGAGATTGCGAGCGCCGCAGTCGAAATGATTCACGCTTACTCGCTCGTGCACGACGACTTGCCCTGCATGGACGACGACGTTCTTCGCCGCGGGAAGCCGACCGTGCATGTCGAGTACGACGAGGCGACCGCGCTGCTCGTCGGAGACGCCTTGCAAACGCTTGCATTTCAGCTGCTCGCCGAGCATCGGCTCGCCGATGAGCCGCGCGCCCAGCTCGAGATGGTGAAGCTCCTCGCCATCGCCGCCGGCTCGCGCGGCATGGCGGGCGGGCAGCAGATCGACCTCGACTCCACGGGCAAGACGCTCGCGCTTCCCGAGCTCGAGTTCATGCACATCCACAAGACCGGCGCCCTGATCCGCGCGGCAGTCATGATCGGCGCCGGCTGCGGCAAGCCGCTCGACGAGGCGGAGCGCACAAGCCTCGATCGCTATGCGAAGGCGGTAGGCCTCGCCTTCCAGGTGGTCGACGACGTGCTCGACTCCGAGGCGAGTACTGCAACCCTTGGCAAGACTGCGGGCAAGGACTCGAAGCAGGGCAAGTCGACCTACGTTTCCGCCCTTGGCGCGCCCAAGGCCAGGGCGCTGGCCGAAGAATTGCGGGCCGACGCCCATGCGGCCCTAGGGAAGCTCGGCAGTCGCGGCGCTCGCCTTGCGGCGCTCGCAGACTTCGTGGTTCTGCGAAAATTCTAGGTTCGGATGTCCACCATCATCGAGAACCTGGGCGGCGAAGCGTCCTACGACCCGTCCCGGTACGAGCTCCTCAAGACCATCGACGATCCCGCGCGGCTGCGCA
Source organism: Burkholderiales bacterium (assembly GCA_035632415.1). Classification (GTDB taxonomy): domain Bacteria; phylum Pseudomonadota; class Gammaproteobacteria; order Burkholderiales; family SG8-39; genus SCGC-AG-212-J23. Next base: position 27,050 of record DASQGW010000156.1, read on the forward strand.
CGCTCGATCGCCGTCAGCTCGGGCAGCTCGCCGATGAGCTGCGCGCCTACGTGCTCGAGTCGGTCTCGAAGACCGGCGGCCACCTCTCTTCGAACCTCGGCACGGTCGAGCTGACCATCGCGCTGCACTACGTGTTCGACACGCCGGAGGATCGCATCGTCTGGGACGTCGGGCACCAGACCTATCCGCACAAGATCCTCACCGGCCGTCGCGAAGGCATGGCGCGCCTGCGCATGAACGACGGCATCTCGGGATTCCCGCGACGCAGCGAGTCGAGGTACGACACCTTCGGCACCGCGCATTCGTCGACCTCGATCTCGGCCGCGCTCGGCATGGCGGTCGCCGCAAAGGCGAAAGGCGAGGAGCGTCGCGCCATCGCCGTCATCGGCGACGGGGCGATGTCCGCGGGCATGGCGTACGAGGCGATGAACAATGCCGGCGCCATGGACGCGAACCTGCTGGTCATCCTGAACGACAACGAGATGTCGATCTCGCCGCCGGTCGGCGCCCTGACCAACTACCTGGCGCGGCTTCTTTCCGGGCGCATGTACGCGAGCGCGCGGCGCGCGAGCGAGCACTTGCTGAAGCGCGTCGGCGTGTGGGAGCTCGCGCGGCGCGCCGAAGAGCACGTGAAGGGCATGGTCACGCCTTCCACGTTGTTCGAGGAGTTCGGCTTCAATTACATCGGCCCGATCGACGGCCACGACCTCGATGCCCTGATCCCGACGCTCGTCAACATCAAGAAGCTGAAGGGGCCGCAATTCCTGCACGTCGTCACCCGCAAGGGGCAGGGCTACAAGCTCGCCGAGGAAGACCCGATCGCCTACCACGGCCCGGGCAAGTTCAATCCCGCCGAGGGCCTCAAGAAGGCGGTCGGTGCGAAGCCGACCTACTCGCAGATCTTCGGCCAGTGGCTGTGCGAGATGGCCGAGCGCGATCCGCGGCTGATGGCCATCACGCCGGCCATGCGGGAAGGCTCCGGCATGGTCGAGTACTCCGAGCGCTTCCCGAAGCGCTATTTCGATGTGGGCATCGCCGAGCAGCACGCGGTGACGTTCGCCGCAGGGCTCGCCTGCGAAGGCATGCGGCCTGTAGTGGCGATTTACTCGACGTTCCTGCAGCGCGGCTATGACCAGCTGATCCACGACGTCGCGATCCAGAACCTCCCCGTCGTCTTCGCCCTCGACCGCGGCGGCCTCGTGGGCGGCGATGGCGCGACGCATAACGGCGCTTTCGACTTTGCCTATCTGCGCACCGTGCCGAACATGACGGTGATGGCGCCATCCGACGCCGAGGAGTGCCGGCGCATGCTCACGACCGGGATGACGCTCAACGGTCCTTCGGCGGTGCGCTATCCACGCGGCGCGGCGCTTGGCGAGGTCGCCAAAGAGCTCACCACGCTGCCGGTCGGCAGGGGCGAGGTTCGACGCCAGGGCGCGCATATCGCCATCCTCGCCTTCGGCGCGATGCTCAAGCCTGCGCTCGAGGTGGCCGAAGCGCTCGACGCCACGGTCGCCAACATGCGCTTCGTCAAGCCGCTCGACATGGAGCTCGTGAAACGGCTTGCCGAGTCGCACCATCTGATCGTCACTGTGGAAGAACACCAGATCATGGGCGGCGCCGGCAGCGCAGTCTGCGAAGCCCTCAACGCCATGAACATGGAACGGCGCGTGCTCCTGTTGGGCCTGCCCGACCGCTTCATCGACCACGGCGATCCGGCGCGGCTTCTCGCCTCGGTCGGCCTCGACGCCGAGGGCATCACCAAGGCGATAGAATCGAGACTATGAAGGCCCGCGATCTCGAGAATATCCCGGACGTTCAGTCGACCCCGGATTCACGCAAGCTCGCCATCGACCAGGTCGGCATCAAGGCCATTCGCCACCCGGTGCGCATCACGGAGCGCTCGGGCGGCGTGCAGCACACGATCGCCCACTTCAACATGTACGTGCGCCTGCCGCACCACTTCAAGGGCACGCACATGTCGCGCTTCGTCGAGATCCTCGAGGCGCACGAGCGCGAGATCACGGTCGAGACCTTCCAGGCCATGCTGAGGGAGATGGTCGAGAAGCTCGAGGCGGACGAGGGCTCGATCGAGATGGCCTTCCCGTACTTCATCGAGAAAAAGGCGCCGGTGTCGGGCGTGAAAAGCCTGATGGACTACGAGGTGGTCTTCACCGGCGAGCTGAAGAAAAAGAAGCAGAGCTTCCACATGAAGGTGCTCGTGCCGGTGACGAGCCTTTGCCCCTGCTCGAAGAAGATCTCGGAGCGCGGCGCGCACAACCAGCGCTCGCACGTTACGGTCACGGCGCGCACCAACGATTTCGTCTGGATCGAGGAGATCGTCGATCTCGTCGAGAAGCAGGCCTCGAGCGAGCTCTACGGGCTCCTCAAGCGGCCGGACGAGAAGTACGTCACCGAGCGTGCCTACGACAACCCCAAGTTCGTCGAGGACCTGGTGCGCGACGTCGCGTCGGTGCTCAACCTGGACGAGCGCATCGACGCGTACGTGGTCGAGTCGGAGAACTTCGAGTCGATCCACAACCACAGCGCGTACGCGCTGATCGAGAAAGACAAACGCTCCTAGCGTTTGCATTCCTGCTCGGCATGAGCGCCGCCGACGCCCAGGATTTCGCCGTACAGAGAAGCCGCATGGTCGCCGAGGTCGAGGCGATGTATGCCGACACCGAGCGCGAGACCGGGCTCAAGGCCATGTCGGCCGGCGTCCGTGGCGCGATGGGCAAGGTCGAGCGCCATCGGCTGGTGCCGCGCGAGCAACTCGGCGCCGCGTACGCCAATCGGCCGCTGCCCATCGGCAGCGGGTGATTGCGATAGGCCG
>DASQGW010000157.1:0-1984 GCA_035632415.1 Burkholderiales bacterium
AGCCGGCCGCCGTGCGCAAGCGCGGTCCGCTCGACGATGGCGAGGCCGAGCCCGGCGCCGCCTGCGCCGGCGCGCGAGTCGTCCAGGCGGGTGAACGGGCGCTTCAGGCGCTCGACCTCGTTCGGCGGGATGCCCGGTCCCCGGTCGCGCACCTCGATGGCCACCTGATCCCCCTGCGCGAGCGCCTCGAGCTCGACCGGCTCGCCGGCGTAGCGGAGCGCGTTGTCGATCAGGTTCGCGATGGCACGGCGCACGGCCATTCGCGCGAAGCGGAAGGGCGCCAGCTCGTGCGCGACGAGGCGCACATCCTTGCCGATGCGCCCGTAATGCTCGGCGAGCTCGTCGAGCAGCACGTCGAGGTCGTTTTCCTGCTTCTCTTCGTTCGTGCCGCGGGCGAAGTCGAGGAACTGGCCGATGATCGCGTCGATCTCGTCGATGTCCGAGATCATGGCGTCGGCGGTTTGCGAGTCGGCGCCGCTCATCTCGAGCGCGAGGCGCAGGCGCGAGAGCGGCGTACGCAGGTCGTGCGAGATGCCGGCGAGCACCATGGCGCGCTCGCGCTCCATGCTCTCGAGGTTCGCCGCCATGCGGTTGAACGCCACGGCGACGGTACGTAGCTCGTGGGCGCCGGACTCGGGCAGCGGCTCGTGCGGCTGGCCGCGCCCGAGGCGGGTCGCGGCGCGGCGCATGGCGGCGAGCGGTCGCGCGATGTTCGAGGCGATGAACCAGGCTCCGATCAAAGAGAGCACGAGCACCGCGCCGAGCCATCCGAGCCACTGCAGCCCGAACCCCGGCTCGAAGCGCTCGCGCGGCAGCATGACCCAGAACTCGTCGTCGTCGATGAAGAAGCTCACCCAGAAGCCGTCCTCGCCGTCGTGCGAATAGGCGAAGCGGGTCTCCTGGCCGAGGCTCTCGCGCACCTTCTGGACCACAAGCTCGAGGAGAGGGGTGCCGGGCAGCGGCTCGATCACCTCGCTCGCGGTCACCGGGAATACGCGCAGCCCTTCGGTCTCGTTCATCTCGATGAGGAGCTGCCGGCGCAGCACCGGGTCTGCGTTGACGAGCGCCGCGCGGGTGAGGTTCACCGTGCTGACCGTCTGCTGCGCGAGCTCGCGCGAGCGCGGCTCTCGCTCGTAGACGCGGTAGATCTGGAATGACGCCAGGATGGCGGCGACGATGAGCAGCGCGACCAGCAGGAACGCGCGCGCAAATAAGGTCACTGCCGACGCGTCATTTCTGCTGGGAGTCGTCAGGGACGAACACGTAGCCGAATCCCCAGACCGTCTGGATGTGCTTGGGATGCGAGGGATCGTCCTCGACGATCTTGCGCAGGCGCGAGATCTGCACGTCGATCGAGCGGTCGAACACCTCGTATTCGCGGCCTCGCGCGAGCTCCATCAGCTTGTCGCGCGAAAGCGGCTGCCGGGGGTGCTGCACGAGCACCTTCAGCACCGAGTATTCGCCTGTCGTGAGCGAGACGCCCTTGCCGTCCCTGGTGAGCGCGCGCGTGGCGAGATTGAACTCGAAGCGGCCGAAGCGATGCAGCTCGCCGCCCGATTCCGGAGCGCCCGGAGGTCCGCCGGGCCCGCGGCGGCGCAGCACCGCCCTGATGCGCGCGAGCAGCTCCTTGGGGTTGAAGGGCTTCGGGAGGTAGTCGTCCGCTCCCATCTCCAGCCCGACGATCCGGTCGACGTCGTCGCCTTTCGCCGTGAGCATGATGATGGCGGGCGAGCCCTGCTGGTTGCGCAGGCGCCGGCAGATGGCGAGGCCGTCTTCGCCGGGCAGCATCAGGTCGAGCACGACGAGGTCATAGCGCTCGCGGGCGAGCTGCTTGTCCATGGCACGGGCATCGGGCACCGCCTTTACCTCGAAGCCTTCGCCGCTGAGGTATTTCACCAGCAGGTCGCGCAAGCGCTGGTCGTCGTCCACCACGAGGATGCGGGTCTTGAGCTCGGCCATAGGGCAAGGAAGGCGTGAGGCAATA
>DASQGW010000158.1:0-3138 GCA_035632415.1 Burkholderiales bacterium
TTCCCAGTGGCGCGACAACCTGGCGACCAACATGTCCGGCGGCCAGCAGCAGCGCGTGGCGGTGGCGCGCGCGCTCGCCATGAAGCCGGCGCTGCTCCTTGCCGACGAGCCTACGGGCAACCTCGACACCGCTTCCGCGCAAGGCGTCTTCGAGCTGATGAAGCAGGTGAACGCCGTGCAAGGCGCCACCATCCTCCTCGTCACGCACAACCGCGAGCTCGCCGCTCAGTGCGGCCGCATCGTCGAGATCGTCGACGGGCGCATCACGACCGACCGGCGGCTGAGATGAAGCGCATCCCGCGGCCGCCACACCCGCGCCGGCGGCGCAAGCCCCTGCCTCGTCCGGCGCCCAGCCCGCGGGTTTTGCGCAGCCCGAGCTACCGCGAGGCCGAGGATGACGCCGAGTTCCTGAAGGACGACGCGCAGCGCGGCATACGGCTGCTGCTCGAGTACCAGAAAGTCGAATCGATCCTCGAGCGCGAGCGAGTCGCGCACACGGTCCTCGTCCTCGGCAGCACGCGCACCTCGCCGCGCAGCGACGCCTACAAGATCGCGCGCGAGTTCGGCCGGATCGTGGCACGCGCCGGACGCCGGCGAGGCGGCGCCATCGTCACCGGCGGCGGCCCCGGCATCATGGAAGCCGCCAACCGCGGCGCGTACGACGCGGGCGCACCCTCGGTCGGCCTCAACATCAGCCTGCCGCAGGCGCAGTATCCGAACCGGTACGTGACGCCGGCGCTTTCGTTCCTCTTCCGCTACTTCGCGCTGCGCAAGATGCACTTCCTCCTGCGGGCGCGCGCCGTGGTCGCCTTCCCGGGCGGCTTCGGCACGTTCGACGAGCTGTTCGAGACGCTGACGCTCGTGCAGACTCGCAAGATCAAGCCGCTGCCCATCGTGCTGGTCGGCGAATCCTACTGGCGCCGCGCGTTCGACGTGGATTTCCTGCTTGCCGAGGGCAAGATCGACCCTGAGGACAAGGACCTCTTCTGGCATGCGGAAAGCGCGCCGGAAATCTGGCGCGGCATCAGGCGCTGGTACCGGCTCGCCGGCGAGCCGGTGTTTCCCTCCTGACCGCTCAGGAAATCGCGATCGCGCGGCGAGGCGATGACTACTGGCGAAGGATCCAGCGCACCAAGGCTCGCGCCTCGCCTTCGCTGATCTCGACTACGTTGGGCGGCATGGCCACGTCGCTCGTCTTGCCTTGCCAGTGGCGATAGTCCGGTCCCGATCCGTGCACGACTGAGGTGACGAGCTTGTCCTCGGCGTCCGGCTGACCGCGATAGCGCAGGGCGATATCGTTCCAGGCCGGCGCCGGCGGCATCACCGGCATCCCGCCGCTCTTCGAGTGCGCGGCGCGCCGATCGCGGCTGCGCTCGCGAGGAGCAGGGCGAACCCTGCGCTTTTCATCTTGCGGGTCCCGGCGGCCCGTCGTGCCGGTCGAAGCCGCGCCGCCAGTCGATGGCGAACCACACGGCGAGCGCGAGCAGCGCAACCACGAGCGCGGCGACGATCGTCCAGCGCAGCTCCGCGGTCCAATGCGCCCGGGCGAGCCAGCCGAGGAAGCCGAGCACCCCCGCTGCGATCCAGAAGATGAGCCTGAGAAGTTGCGTCATCGCTCGGCACCAAAAAGAAAGCCCGCCTCGGAGAAGCGGGCCTGGTGAAGATGCCGCAGCGGGCCGTTTGAGCATCACCGCGGTCTGAGCGTCGTCTTCATCCGTACGCGGCTCCAAGGGGAGGATAGCCGCGTTCCGCCCGATTGCTCGGGCCGCTCATCTTGTGCGCTGGTGCCTGCCCTCAGGGAACGCAGCACACGCAAAAAATTCTAGGCCCGCTCCACCGTCGTCGCTTGACGCAGATCAACCGCGCGGCCCGCTGCACCTCGGCTTGACGCGAGTCAACACCGCCGCAACCCATGCGCGGTCTCATGGCTCATTGGACTGACGGAGATTCCCCATGAGCGTAATCCTCGCTGCGACCGATGGTTCCCAGGCTGCGACGCGTGCCGTCGAGGCGGCGGCGCGGCTCTCGAAGGCCTGGGACGCGAAGCTCGTCATCCTGAACGTCGCGCATGAGCTCTCGGCCGATGAAATCGTCGAAGCGCGCCGCCACGACATGGCGCCCGGCGACCTGCTCGGGCGCTTCGCCCGGCAGACGCTCAACGAGGCGAAAGCCTGCGCGGTGCGCGCCGGCGCGCCGAAGGTGGAGGTGGTCGAGGGCATGGGCGACGCGGCGCGCAGCATCCTGGACCTCGCCGACACGGAGAAGGCCGACATGGTCGTGGTCGGCCGCCGTGGGCGCGGACGGATCGCCGGCCTCGTGCTCGGCAGCGTCTCGCAAAAGCTTGCGAGCGGCGCGCCGTGCCCCGTCGTGGTAGTGCCCTAGCTCTTGATCTCGCGCAAGCCGGCGCGGCCGCTCTGATCGTGCAATGGCGTCATGTTCAGCCATGTCGATCGCCTGAAGGCGCTGAACGAAGGCGTCCCGCTGCAGGAGAAGCTCGCCGCCGTCCATGAGGCCGTGCGCGCCGAGCTCGAGTTCGTCGACCGCATCGCCGTCGCCGCGTACGACAACGCCACCGATCTCCTGAAGACCTTTCTGGCGAGCCCGCGCGAAGGCAATGCGCTGGTGCGCTACGAGGCGCGGCTCGCGGCTTCGCCAACGCTTGCCGAGATCGCGCGCAGCGGCCGGCCGCGCGTCGTGAACGACCTCGCGCTTTTCTGCGACGGCTGCCGGCCGCACACGCGGATGATCGCCGAGCAGGGCCACCGCTCGAGCTACACCGTGCCGATGATCCTGGACGGATCGTTCTGGGGCCTCGTCTTCTTCAACTCCCGCACCGCGGGCGCGCTCACCGAGCCGGTGCTGCGCCGGCTCGACGCCTTTGCGCATCTCATCAGCGCGCTCGTCATCGCGGAGCAGGTCTCGGTGCGCGTGCTCACCGCCGCGGTCAAGACCGCCTACGACATGGTGCATTTCCGCGACCCCGAGACCGGCGCCCATATCGAGCGCATGGCGCGCTATTCGCGCCTGATCGCGCAGCATCTTGCCGCCACGGGCGCCGCGGCGCTCGACGACGCCACGATCGAGCGCATCTTCGAATTCGCGCCCTTGCACGATATCGGCAAGATCGCCTTGCCCGAC
>DASQGW010000159.1:0-6715 GCA_035632415.1 Burkholderiales bacterium
CGCGCCGTCGCCGTATTAGGAAAGGGCAATCATGAACGAGCCATCGGGCGGGCGAGCGGCGCTGCACATGCGGACGGCCGAGCTTGTCGTTGCGGCCGCCTTCCTCGCCATCGGCGCGATCGTCATCTACGACAGCGTCCGGCTCGGCGCCCGCTGGGCCGCCGACGGCCCGCAGCCGGGCTACTTTCCCTTCTACGTCGGTCTGCTGATTTGCATCTCCTCGGCGGTGACGGCGCTCTTCGCGCTGCGCATGCCGCCGGAGAAGAACCGTGCCTTCGTCGAGGTCGGGCAGGCGAAGCTCGTGCTGAGCGTGCTCGTACCCTCGGCGGTCTTTGCCGGCCTCGTCGGCTGGCTCGGCGTCTATGTCTCGGGGACGCTGTTCATCGCGCTCTTCATGCGGTGGCTGGGCAAGTACTCGTGGTGGAAGGTGGCGCTGGTCTCGATCGGCAACAGCGTCGTCTTCTACCTGATCTTCGAGGTCTGGTTCCTCGTGCCGCTGCCCAAGGGACCGCTCGAGGCGCTGCTCGGCCTGGACTAGAGCGCCGTGATCGCTGACCTCGAGTCGCTGTTCCACGGCTTCGCCGTCGCGCTGAGCCTCACCAACCTCGGGCTGATGCTGGTCGGCATCCTGCTCGGCGTGATCATCGGCGTGCTGCCCGGCCTGGGCGGCGCCAACGGGGTGGCGATCCTGCTGCCGCTCACCTTCTCGATGGCGCAAACCCCGGGCGGCACGACCTCCGCGATCATCCTGCTCTCGTGCATCTACTGGGGCGCGCTTTTCGGCGGCGCCATAACTTCGATCCTGTTCAACATCCCGGGCGAGCCGTGGTCGGTCGCCACCACCTTCGACGGCTATCCGCTCGCCCAGAAGGGCCGCGCCGGCAATGCGCTCACCGCGGCCTTTACCTCGTCGTTCGTCGGCGCGCTCATCGCCGTGCTGGTGATCACTTTCCTCGCCCCGGTGGTCGCCGACTTCGCGCTCGAATTCGGCGCGCCCGAGTTCTTCGCCGTCTACCTCCTCACCTTCTGCGCCTTCGTCGGCATGAGCAAGGAGCCGCCGTTCAAGACCATCGCGGCAATGATGCTCGGCTTCGCGCTGGCCGCGGTGGGCACCGATCCGGTGACCGGCACCCTGCGCCTCACGTTCGGCTCGACGCGGCTCCTGAACGGGTTCGACTTCCTGGTGGCGGTGATCGGGCTCTTCGGCATCGGCGAGATCCTGCTCACCCTCGAGGAAGGCCTCGAGTTTCGCGGCACGCGCGCCAAGCTCAACATGCGCGTCGTGCTCGAAACCTGGAAGGAGCTGCCGCGCTACTGGCTCACGTCGCTGCGCGCCGCTGCGGTCGGCTGCTTCATGGGCATCGTGCCGGGCGGGGCGACGCCGGCCTCCTTCATGAGCTACGGCGTCGCGCGACGCTTCTCGAAGGATGGCGACAAGTTCGGCACCGGCCAGCTGGAAGGCGTGGTGGCTCCGGAGACCGCGGCGCACGCCGCTGGCACTTCGGCGCTGCTGCCGATGCTCACCCTCGGCGTACCGGGCTCGCCGACGGCCGCGGTGCTGCTCGGCGGGCTGCTGATCTGGGGACTGCAGCCCGGGCCGCTCCTCTTCGTGGAGCAGAAGGACTTCGTCTGGGGCCTGATCGCCAGCATGTACCTCGGCAACATCGCGGGACTCATCGTGGTGCTCACCTGCGTGCCGTTGTTCGCCGCGATTCTGCGCATTCCCTTCTCGGTCATCGCGCCGATCATCGTCGTCATCTGCGCGATCGGCGCCTACACGGTGCACAACGCCATTTTCGACGTGTGGATGATGGTGGTGTTCGGCGTGCTCGGCTACGTGTTCAAGAAGCTGCAATACCCGCTCGCGCCGCTCGTGCTGGCGATCGTCCTCGGCGACGGCGCCGAGTCGGCGTTCCGCCAGGCGATGCTGGTGTCGCAGGGCGACATGTCGATCTTCTTCGCCAACAAGCTCGTCGGCACGATGGTGACGCTCGCGCTGGTGCTGCTCTTCTGGCCGTTCGTGCAGTGGGCGATCAGTCGTTTCCGAGCTTCTGCTTGAGGCGCGAGAGCGTCTCCGGCGTGAGATTGAGGTAGGCCGCCAGCTCCTTCTTCGGAATGTGCCCGGCAAGCTCCGGGTGCTTGCGCTGGAAGCGCGCGAGGCGCCCAGGCGCATCCAAGAGGTGCAGCGTGATGGTGTGCGCCATCACCTCCGACATGAGCTTCATCACCTCGTACTCGAAGCGGTGCTTGACCTCCGGGTGGCGCTCGAGGAACTCCGCCCAGAGCGGCAGCGGCATCTCGGCAGTGCGAGCCTTGGTCACCGCGACGATCGAGTAGGGCAGCGGCGTGCGCATGCGCCACGCGGCATACGAGGTATCCATTTCCGTCTCGCCGGCAAAGCGCAGGATCATCTCGCGCCCCTGCGGGTTCGACACCACGCGCTTCACCATGCCTTCGAGAATGAAGACCTGCTCCATCTCCTCGTCGCCCTGGCGCACGAGCGGGTCGCCTTTCCGGTAGTCGGCGATGACGAGCATCGGCTCGAGCTCCGCCCATTGCGCGCTCGAGAGCGAGCGCAGCGACTGGTTTCGCCGCAGGAGCAGGCGCAGGCTGTTTCGCTGCGGATGGCTCGTCAGTGTCGTCACGGGAGGCGGATTTTAGACCCTTGACCTCAGTCAAGGCCGCCCCGGCGGGGCGTTTCCTACCATAGCGCTCCTTCACAGGAGTCACTCCGATGGGTACCGCCGAACCCCAAGTCGCCACGAGCGCAGAAGCCCAGACGATCGATGGATTTCAGCTCGTCATCGAAGCGCTCAAGCTGAACGGCCTCGACACGATCTACGCGCTTCCCGGGATTCCGATCACCGACCTCACGCGCCGCGCGCAGGCCGACGGGCTGCGGGTGCTTTCCTTCCGCCACGAGCAGAACGCGGGCTACGCGGCCTCGATCGCCGGCTTTCTCACGCAGAAGCCCGGCATCTGCCTCACGGTGTCGGCGCCTGGTTTTCTCAACGGCTTGAACGCGCTCGCGCACGCGACAGTGAACTGCTTTCCGATGATCCTCATCTCCGGCTCCTCGGAGCGTGAGATCGTCGACCTGCAGCAGGGCGACTACGAGGAGATGGACCAGCTCGCCATCGCCAAGCCGGTGGCGAAGGCGGCTTACCGCGTGCTGCACGCCGAGGACATCGGCATTGGCATCGCACGCGCGATCCGGGCCGCCGTGTCGGGGCGCCCCGGCGGCGTGTACCTCGATCTGCCGGCCAAGCTCTTCGCGCAGTCGATCGACGCGGCGGCGGGGCGCAATACGCTCATCAAGGTGGTCGACGCGGCGCCGAAACAGATTCCCTCGCCGGAGGCGGTCAAGCGCGCGCTCGAGCTGCTGAAGAACGCGAAGAAACCGCTCATCATCCTCGGCAAAGGTGCGGCCTACGCGCAGGCCGACGCGGACATCAAGGCGCTGGTCGAAAAGACCGGCATCCCCTACCTGCCGATGTCGATGGCGAAGGGCCTGCTTCCCGACACGCACGAGCTCTGCGCGTCTGCGGCGCGCTCGTTCGTGCTGCCGGGCGCCGACGTCGTGATGCTGATCGGCGCACGCCTCAACTGGCTGCTCTCGCACGGCAAGGGCAAGACCTGGGGCGGCAAGGGTTCCAAGGACTGGGGCGGCCAGAAATTCATTCAGATCGACATCTCGCCGCAGGAAGCCGACAGCAACGTGCGCATCGACGCCCCGCTGGTCGGCGACATTGGCTCCTGCGTGAGCGCTCTTCTCTCCGGTCTCGGAAACATGCCCAAGCCGCCGGCCGAGTGGCTGAACGCCGTCACGGAAAAGAAGGCGACCAACGTCGCAAGAATGGCCGAGACCCTCGCCAAGAATCCGACGCCGATGAACTTCCACAGCGCGCTCAACGTGGTGCGCGACATCGTGAAAGCGAACCCCGACGCGATGCTCGTGAACGAGGGTGCGAACGCCCTCGACTTCACACGCTCCATCGTCGACATGTACAAGCCGCGCAAGCGCATCGACGTCGGCACGTGGGGCATCATGGGCGTCGGCATGGGCTACTGCGTCGCGGCGGCCGCGGTCACCCAGCAGCAGGTCATCGCGGTCGAGGGCGACAGCGCCTTCGGCTTCTCCGGGATGGAAGTGGAGACGATCTGTCGCTACGACCTGCCGGTGTGCATCGTCATCATGAACAACAACGGGGTGTACAAAGGCACCGACGTCAATCCGCGCGGCGGCGACGTGGCACCGACGGTGTTCGTGAAAGGCGCGCGCTACGACAAGATCATGGAAGCGTTCGGCGGCGTCGGTGCGAATGCGACGACGCCCGCAGAGCTTCGCAAGGCCATGGAAGACGCCATCCGCTCCAGGAAGCCGACGCTCATCAACGCCGTCATCGATGAAACCGCCGGCACCGAGAGCGGCCGCATTACCAGCCTGAATCCCTCCGCAAAAAAGAAATAGGCGAGATATGGAAGCACTCAAAGGAGTACGCATCCTCGACATGACGCACGTGCAGGCGGGCCCGACCTGCTCGCAGCTGCTCGCATGGATGGGCGCCGACGTGATCAAGTTCGAGAACCCGCAGGGCGACGCGACGCGCGGCCAGCTGCGCGACCTGCCGAACGCCGACTCGCTCTACTTCACGATGCTCAACTGCAACAAGCGCTCGATCACGGTCAACATGAAGAGCGCCGAGGGCAAGCAGGTGTTCGTCGACCTCGTCAAGAAGTGCGACATCATCATGGAGAACTTCGGCCCCGGCGTGCTCGAGCGCTTCGGCTTCCCGTGGGAGAAGATCCACAGCCTCAACCCGAAGATCGTGATGGGCTCGATCAAGGGCTTTGGCTCGACCGGCCCCTACGCGGACTTCAAGGCCTACGAGAACGTCGCGCAGGCCATGGGGGGCGCGATGAGCACAACCGGCGTGCCTGATGGCCCTCCCTTTGTTACCGGCGCGCAGATCGGCGACTCCGGCACGGGATTGCATCTCGCGATCGGCCTCCTCGCGGCGCTGCGCCAGGCGGAGAAGACCGGGCAGGGGCAGTACGTCGAGGTGGCGATGATGGACGGCGTGATGAATCTCTGCCGCGTCAAGTTCCGCGATCATCAGCGCCTCACACGGGGTGACCTGTCCGAGTATTCCGTGCCGACCTACAAGGGGATGGGCGAAGTGCCGCGCGCGGGCAACGACTCGGGAGGCGGCCAGCTCGGCAACGCCATCCACTGCAAGCCGCACGGTGCGAACGACTGGCTGTATGTCGTCGTGCAGGAGGCGGTGTGGGAAGACCTCGCCAAGCGCATCGGCCCGGAGGTCGGCATGCCCGACATGGCGAGCGACCCGCGGTTCGCAAAGATCGGCGAGCGGCGCAAGAACCAGAACCTGATGTGGACGCTGATCAACAAGTTCGCCGAGAAGTACACGAAGCGCGAGCTGATGGCGATCCTCAATCCGCTCGACGTGCCGTGCGGGCCGATCATGAGTACCCAGGACCTCGCCACCGACGAGCATGTCCGCGGCCGCGACATGTGGGTCGAGCTCGACCATCCGCAGCGCGGCCAATGGTGGAACGTCGGCATGCCGATCAAGCTGTCGGCATCGCCGGCGAAGATCAAGCGCTCGCCCACGCTGGGCGAGCATACCGACGAGGTGCTGCGCGATGTGCTGGGCTACGACGCGGGCAAGATCAGTGGCCTGAAGAGCGCGGGCGCCTTCTCCGTGCCGCCGAAGAAGGCCGCATGAAGATCGCCATCGTCGGACAGCAGGATTTCGGCAAGGCCGTTCTCGAGGCGTTCCTCGCGCGCAAGGACGAGGTGGCTGGCGTCTTCTGCGCGCCCGAAAAACCGGGCGCAAGGCCCGACGCGCTCAAAGTCGCCGCGCAGGAAAAGGGCGTGCCGGTGTTCCAGTTCCAGTCGCTGAAGAGCCCGGAAGCGACGGCCAAGATGCGCGAGCTGAAGGCCGACATCGGCATCATGGCCTTCGTGCTGCAGTTCGCGCCGCAGGAGTTCGTGAAGATTCCGAAGCACGGCACGATCCAGTACCACCCGTCGCTGCTGCCGAAGTACCGGGGCCCCTCGTCGATCAACTGGCCGATTATCCGCGGCGACATCCGCACGGGGCTGACCATTTTCCGGCCGACCGACGGGCTGGATGAAGGGCCCGTCGTCCTACAGAAGGAAACCGAGATCGGTCCGGATGACACGCTCGGCACCGTGTATTTCGATCGCCTTTTCCCGATGGGCGTGAAGGCGATGCTCGAGGCTGCCGACGCAGTGGTGGCCGGCAAGCACAAGGAAGCGGTGCAGGACGAGTCGAAGGCGACCTACGAAGGCTGGTGCCGCAAGGCCGAGGCGAAGCTCAACTGGGCGAACCACCTCGATTTCATCTACAACACCATCCGCGGCTGCAATCCGGCGCCGGGCGCCTGGACCACGCTCGAAGGGAAAGAGCTCCAGCTCTTCGACGCCCGCAAGCATCCGGTGCGCACGTTCGGCGCGGTCAAGGGAAAGATCGGCGAGGTGGTCGAAGCGACGGACAAGAGCTTCCAGGTGACCGCGCAAGGCGGCCGCATCGAGATCCTTAGGGCGAAGCTTGGCGACGGCAAGAAGGTCGCGGCGGGCGAACTTCTCGCCACGGGGCTCATCAAGGCCGGCGCGCTGCTCGGAACCTGATCTGCCGGTCCAGCCGTAGAGTCGCGTAAGCATTTG
>DASQGW010000160.1:0-12666 GCA_035632415.1 Burkholderiales bacterium
CTACTACCGGCTGAACGTGGTGAAGCTCTACATCCCCTCGCTCGCCGAGCGCCGCGAAGACATCCCGCTCCTCGCCAACCATTCGCTCACCAAGCTGGCCGAAAGGTACCGGAGGGGACGCCTGCAGTTCGCGCCCGAGGCGATGGAGATCCTGGTTTCCGCGCCCTGGCCGGGCAACGTGCGCCAGCTCTTGAACGTGGTGGAGCAGGCGGTGGCGCTCGCCGCCACCGAGGTGATCCCCGAGTCGCTCGTGCGGCAGGCGCTGGACGTCGCCGACACGGCGCTCACGCCGCTCGATGAGGCGCGCAAGGCGTTTGAACGCGATTACCTCGTTAGAATCCTGAAAATCACCGGCGGCAACGTCACCAAGGCCGCGCGCCTTGCCGGCCGCAACCGCACGGAGTTCTACCGCCTGCTCGAGCGGCATTCCCTCGAGCCGGGTATGTTCAAGGGGTCCGCCCAAAAGGAGAAGGCAACCGCATGACCCAGGTTCTCGCGTTATTCGCCGGACTCGCTTTTGCGCTCAGCGCGGCGGCCCAGGCTCTCGCTCCCGATCAGCTGGTGCAGAAGATCACCGACGAGGTCCTCGCCGCCATCAAGAGCGACAAGGAGCTCGCCGCGGGCGACAAGCAGAAGGCGGTCAAGCTCGCCGAAGAGAAGGTGCTGCCTTACATCGACTTCGAGCAGTCCACGCGCCTCGCCGTCGGCCGCGCCTGGCGCGAGGCGACGCCGGAGCAGAAGAAGAGGCTCGTCACCGAGTTCCGCGCCATGCTGGTGCGCACGTACTCCAATGCGGTCTCCGTGTACCAGGGGCAGACGCTCAAGGTGCTGCCTTCGCATGGCAAGCAGGACCCGGAGGATACGGTGGTGCGCACGCAATACGTCCGCGCCGGCGGCCCGCCTCTGCCGATCGAGTTCCACATGCGCCAGACCGACAAGGGCTGGAAGGTCTACGACATCGTGGTCGAGGGCGTGAGCCTGGTGATGACGTATCGCTCGGAGTTCGATGCGGTGGTGAAGCAGGAAGGCATCGACGGCCTGATCAAGCGCCTCGCGCAGAAGAATACGCCGGCCGCCGTCGGCGGCACCAGCCGCAAGTAAGCGCGCTATCGAGCGGTCTTGCGGCGCGCCGCCATGCGCTCGCCGAGCCGGCTGCGCTCCTCGAGCGTGAGCGCTTCGCGCGCAAAAGGCAGCACCGCCGCCGTCTCGCGCTGCATGTGCCGACGGTAGAGGCCCGCGAAGCGGACGGCGCCTTCCGCGTCAAGCCGTGCCTCGCCCTGCGTGATGCCGGCCAGTTCCTCCCGCAGGCGTTGCCACTCTCCGGTCATGGTCACGTGCTCACGCCCAAGCTCATCGATCAGGCCGCAGAGATCGTCTCGGCTCCGCTCTGCGGCGCGAGCGCGCAGCAGCGGGAATAGATCCTCGTCCTCGTCCTGGTGGTGGAACGCGCCCGAGGTGTCGAAGTAGCGCAGGATCGACTGTGCGGCCGCACGCGCTTCAGCGTCGCTGCCCTTCGCCGCGAGGTGCGCGCTCAAGCGCTCGAGCGTGGCGAGCCTGTCCTCGATGCGCTCGTGGCAGGCGGCGAGCATCTCGAGCGGCTCGTCGAACGAAGGGCCGGGGTCCTTGAGGATCTGGATCATGGGTCCTGTCGGGCGAATCCTGACGGAAGAGCGCCATTCCAGCAATTAGAATTCCGGCCGCCTTGCCGCTCGACCATCTTCTCGCAAACAACCGCGCCTGGGCCGCCGACATCGCGCGGCAGGACCCGCAGTTCTTCGCGCGCCTCGCCGGTCAGCAGGCGCCGCAATACCTCTGGATCGGCTGCTCCGACAGCCGCGTGCCCGCCAACCAGATCGTCGGGCTGCCGCCGGGCGAGATGTTCGTCCATCGCAACATCGCCAACGTGGTGGTGCACGCCGACTTGAATTGCCTCTCCGTCATCCAGTTCGCGGTCGACATGCTGAAGGTGCGCCACGTGATCGTGTGCGGCCATTACGGCTGCACCGGAGTGCTGGCGGCCCTGCGCGACGACCGGCTCGGCCTCGCCGACAACTGGCTGCGGCACGTGCAGGACGTGCGCTGGAAGCACGAGGACGAGATCTCGCGCCTGCCGGCCGAAGACCGGCATCGCCGGCTATGCGAGCTGAACGTGCGCGAGCAGGTGGTGAACGTGAGGCAGACGACGGTGGTGCGCGAAGCCGAGAACCGCGGCCAGCCGGTCTCGGTGCACGGCTGGATCTACGACATCCGCGACGGGTTGCTGCACGACCTGCGCTGCTGAACGGCGGCGAGCGTCGCCGCGAGCGAGTCGCTGGTCAGCTTCTCGATCGCGGCCGGCAACGCCTCGCGCGACACGACCAGGTAGCGCAGCGGCGGCTTGTTGGCGAACTCCACCGTCGTCGCGCCCCGGGTAAAGCGCCCGGCCGCGATCTCCGCCTCCTCGAGCCGGCGCAGGGCATCGGTTTCCATGTCGCGCTGGTAGAGCGGCATCACCGACGAGAGCGCGAGCGCGATCATGTCGAGCGTTTTCGAGTCCTTCGCGCCTTGCTCCGGGAAGAGGCGCTCGTAGGCAAGTGCTGCCGCGCGCGCGAGCGGGATGTGGTCCACCCGCCCATCATATGAATCCGCCGCGCCGCCAGTCACCGATAGACGGCGTCGTCCGAGTGTGCCTTTTGGAGCATCGGCGCGCCGCGCTTGTGCAATTTGACCGACGGGTGTCGAACGACGGCTACAGGGTGTCCCCGGCGCCACGGCCGACAACGACTTTGCGCTTGCTCACAATGCCTTCATGCCGGCGCAACGCTTACGCGTGCTCATTGCGGACGACGAGGGCCACCAGGTGCGGGAGGTGCTCCGCGGCGATGCGGCGGTCGACGCGGTGCTACGTCATTGCGAAGCGCCTGCGCGAGGAGTACGGCGGGCGCTGCCCGGTGCTCGTCGCCGTGACGGCGTGGAACAGGGGACTCACCGCATGTACGGCAAGATCGCCGGCTTCACGAAGTACATCACCAAGCCCTACGACCCGGCGGCGCTGCTCGCGCTACTTCCGGTGCTCGCGCGTTAGGCTGTAGTAAGTCCCGGTAAAGATGACGGCCGCGCCGACCAGCACCATCGGATCGAAGCGCTCGGCGTAGAAGAGCGCGCCGACCACGGCGATGAGCGGCAGGCGGATGAAGTCGATCGGCACGACCACCGTCGCATCGGCGAGCTTCATCGCCCGCGTCATGGAGTAGTGTGCGGCGAACGAGCCCGCGCCGATGGCAAGGATCCACGGCATATCGGAGAGCACCGGCGCCACCCAGCTGGACGCCGACGCCACCAGCGTGATCGGCATCTGCACCGCCGACATCCAGAAGGTCACCGCGAGCGCGGAATCGGTCGCCGAGAGGCGCTTGGTGAAGATCATGCTCCCCGAGTAGAGCATCGAGCCCAGGATCATGACGAGCGCCGCCGGGTGGAACGCGCCAAGCCCGGGCCGCAGGATGATGGCGACGCCAATGAGGCCAAGCGCGAGCTGCACGAGGCGTCCCGGATTCAGCCGCTCGCCGAGGAAGAGGGCGGCGAGGATCGCGGTCCACACCGGCATCGTGAATTCGATGGCGAACACGGTGGCGAGCGTCAGGGCGCCGATCGCATACATCCAGCAGAACTGGCCGGCGAGGTGCATCACGGCGCGCGTGGCGTGCGCGGGGAAGCGCTGCGTGCGCAAGGGCGCGAAGCCGTAGCGCGGGATGAGCGTGCAGACGAGGACGAGCGTCACCGCGGTGCGCAGCGACAGGATCTGCAGGATGTCCATGTGGCGCAAGAGCTCGCGCACCGCGACCGCCATCAGCGCGAACGAGAGCACCGCGCCGAGCATCCATGCGACGCCGCGCAGCGCGTGCGACTGCGAACCGACTGCCGATCCGTGCATGGCGCCATGCTATCTTCCGCGGCCCGGATGAAGCCGCCGTTTCGCGCCGACCAGGTCGGCAGCCTCCTGCGTCCCGAGAGACTGAAGCAGGCGCGCGAGCAATTCCTCGGGCCGCAGACGCCGACGAACGCGATCGGCCCGCATGACAACGCGTCGCTGCGCGCGGTCGAGGACGACTGCGTGCGCGAAGTCGTCGCCATGCAGGAGCGCATCGGCCTCGAGGCCGTCACCGACGGGGAATTCCGCCGCCGCAGCTGGTGGCTCGAGCTCATCCTCGGCTGGGAAGGATTCGAAGCCGACCGCACCGGCTCCGCCAAGCTCAAATGGCGCGACGCGAGCGGTCCGACGCAGGGCTTTTCCGATCTCAATGTCGTCGGCCCGATCCGCTGGCGTCCGAGCAGCGTCGTGCGCGCTTTCGAATTCTTGCGGGCGAACACCCGGTGCGTACCGAAGGTCACCATGCCCGCGCCGAACTGCGTGCACTACTACACCGGCGGCAAGCTCGGCTTCTATCGCGACAAGGATGCGTTCTGGGCGGATCTCGTCGCGGCCTATCGGCAGGAGATCGCCGCTCTGGTGGCGGCGGGCGCCCGGTATATCCAGCTCGATGACACCAGCATCGCGTTCATCTGCGATCCGGCGCATCGCGCTTATGTGCAATCGTGGGGCGAAGATCCGATGCGGCTGCTGGACACGTATGCGCAGCGCATCAACGAGACCGTGGCCGGCCTGCCGGCCGATGTGACGATCACGCTCCACCAGTGCCGCGGCAATCGCGAGGGCAACTGGGCGGCCGAAGGGGGCTACGATCCGGTGGCCGACGTGCTCTTCAATCGCATCAACGTGGCGGGCTACTTCCTCGAGTACGACACCGCTCGGGCGGGCGGCTTCGAGCCGCTGCGCTTCCTGCCCAAAGGAAAGCGCGTGGTGCTGGGTCTCGTGTCGAGCAAATCCGCGCGCGTGGAGAGCGCCGATGAGCTCCGGCGCCGCATCGATCAGGCGGCGAAAGTCGCGCCGCTCGAGAGCCTGGCGCTGAGCCCGCAATGCGGCTTCGCGAGCTCGATCAAGGGCAACCCGCTCGGGCCGGCGGAGCAGGAAGCAAAGCTCGCTCGC
The DNA here is from genome assembly GCA_035632415.1 of Burkholderiales bacterium. Taxonomy (GTDB): domain Bacteria; phylum Pseudomonadota; class Gammaproteobacteria; order Burkholderiales; family SG8-39; genus SCGC-AG-212-J23. The sequence continues at coordinate 5,027 of DASQGW010000160.1, forward strand.
ATCGTGGAGGTCGCGGGCCGGGTCTGGGGCGAATAATTAAGGACGTTGTCCGGAATTGAGGAACCCACATGGTTGAACGAAAGCTCGACATTTTTCCGCACATCTTCCCGCTCGAGTACTTCGAGCGGATGAAGAGAATCGCCGAGGGCAATCCCGGCCTCGCCGCGGCGCTCAAGCGCTGGATGCACATCCCGGTGCTCTGGAACCTGGACAAGCGCATCCAGATGATGAAGCGCTGGCCGGGCTACCAGCAGGTGCTGACCCTGTCGATGCCGGCGGTAGAGTTTTTAGGCAATGAAAAACAGACCCCAGAACTGGCGCGCCTTGCCAATGACGGCATGGCCGAGATCGTCGGGCAGCATCCGGACCTTTTCCCGTGCTTCGTCGCCTCGCTGCCGATGAACAATGTGGCGGCGTCGCTGGAGGAAATGGACCGCGCGATCGGCAAATTGGGCGCGAAGGGCATCCAGATCTTCACCAACGTGAACGGCCGGCCGCTGGACGAGCCGGAGTTCTTCCCGATCTTCGAGCGCATGTCGAAGAAATACGACCTGCCGGTCTGGGTGCATCCGTCCCGCACGGCGAAATGGGCGGACTACCCGAGCGAGCAGAAGTCGAAATACGAGATGTGGTGGCTCTTCGGCTGGCCCTACGAGACGAGCGTCTTCATGGGGCGCCTCGTCTTCTCAGGGATGTTCGAAAAGCTGCCGAAGCTCAAGATCATCACGCACCACCTGGGTGCCATGGTGCCGTTCCTCGCCAACCGGGTCGGCTACGGCATGGACCAGTTCGGAGCCCGCACTGCCGACGAGGATTACGAGGGCCTGCGCAAGCGCATGAAGAAGCGGCCGGTCGACTATTTCAAGATGTTCTACAACGATACGTCGATCAACGGCTGGGCGAGCGGCATCCGCTGCGGCCTGGACTTCTTCGGCGCCGATCATGTGCTCTTCGGCACCGATTGCCCGTTCGACCCGGAGGGCGGGCCGCTCTTCATCCGCGAGACGATGAAGGCCATGGACAAGCTCAAGCTTGCGAGCAGCGACCGGCGAAAGATTTATTTTGGAAACGCGGTGAACATGCTGCGCCTGCAGTTGCCAAAGCCGAAGGCGGGGCGTAGAAAAGCCTCGCGTTAGGAGGCCATCCATGGTTGATACGGCGGGCGATTTCGGCGGCTCGATACCCGAGCATTACGACAGCGTCCTCGGCCCGGCGCAGTTCCACGCCATCGCCGACGCCCTGGTCAAGCGCATGCCGGTGCGCCCGAAGGGCGACGTGCTCGAGCTTGCCTGCGGCACCGGCATCGTCACCGAGCGGCTGCGCGCGCGGGTCGATTCCGGCTTTCGCCTCGTGGCGACGGACTTGAGCGAGGACATGCTCGCGTATGCACGGGGCCGGGTGAAGGGCAAGATCGACTGGCGCAAGGCGGATGCCGGCGCGCTGCCGTTCAAGGACGAGACTTTCGGCGCGGTGGTGTGCGGCCTTGGCGTGATGTTCGTTCCCGACAAGGAGAAGCTCTGCACCGAGGTGCGACGGGTGCTGGTGGAAGGCGGCATGGTGCTCTTCAATGTGTGGGATTCCATCGAGCGCAATCCGCAGGGCAAGGCGAATGCCCGGGTGCTCGAAGAGCTCTTTCCCGGCGACCCGGAGATGCGCTTTGCGGAGCTGCCTTACGGCTTTTCCGACCAGGAGGCGATCCGGCGCCACCTCGAAGGCGCCCGCTTCCGCGACGTGCGCATCGAGCCGCTCGCGATCGAGATCAAGGCGCCGAGCGCACGGATCTACGCGACGGGACAGATGCGCGGCACGCCGCGTGGCGCCCTGGTCGAGAAGAAGGGCCGCAAGCTCGAGGAAGTCATCGACCGCGTCGCTGCGGCGCTTGCCGCCGTAGGCGGCGACGAGCCGTTTCGCGTGCAGGCGAACCTCCTCATCGTGCGGGCGCAGGCCTATTAAGCCCGCGGCCGTCCTCGCCGCGCTGCTCGTCGCGGCCTGCGCCACGGGCAGGAGCAGCGCCGAGCGCGACAACTTCAGCCGAGTGATGGACCGGCAAGTCGGGAAATCGCTCGACGATGCCGATGCCTATCCGGTGTACTACCACCTGAAGCTGCTCGATACGAAGCCGCTCGCCAACGGCAATACCCAGTCCGTCTACGCCGCCGGCTGGAACGGCAAGTGCCAGGTCGGCTACGAGGTCACGCCCATCGACCGCAAGATCGTCAAATGGTCGATCGTGGACGGGGCGGACGACTGCGTCATCTACCCGCCTCGAGGCTCGTGACGCCGACGTAGTGCTCGAGCAGCGCCGCATTCGCGGCGAGCTCCGCGCTCGGGCCGGCATGCGCGACGCGGCCGCGCTCGATGACGAGCGCCTGCTCGGTGAGCGAGAGCGCGATCTCGGCGTGCTGCTCGACGAGGACCATGGCCGTGTCCTCGATGTTGCGCAGGACACCCACCAGCTCCTCGATGATGATCGGCGCGAGGCCTTCCAGCGGCTCGTCCAGGAGGAGCAGCGCGGGATTCGTCATCAGCGCGCGGGCGATGGCGAGCATCTGCTGCTCGCCGCCCGAGAGCTGGCTGCCGAGGTGCGTCCGGCGCTCCTCGAGCCGCGGGAAGAGGGCATAGATGCGCTCGAGCGTCCACTTGCCGGGGCGCGCCGCGACGCAGAGGTTCTCCTCGACATCGAGCGAAGGGAAGATCTCGCGCTCCTGCGCCACCCAGCCGATGCCGAGGCGCGCCCGGCGGTGCGGAGGCAGGCGCGAGATGTCCTCGCCTTTCCACACGAGCTCGCCCCGATGCAGTCGCGTGCAGCCCATGATGGTCAGGAGGAGCGTGCTCTTGCCGACGCCGTTGCGGCCGAGGATGGCGAGGCTGCGCCTCTCGCCCACGGCAAGGGAGATGCCGTCCAGCACGACGGCATCGCCGTAGCCGGCGCGGACGTTACGCAGCTCGAGCATGGCTTCCAAGGTAGACCTCGCGCACGCGCGGATCGCGCCCGACCTCCTCGGGCGTGCCTTCGAGGAGGATGCGGCCGCCCACCATGACGATGATGCGGCTTGCGAAGCGGAACACGACGTTCATGTCGTGCTCGATGAAGAGGATGGTGAGCTCGTCCGAGAGCGACTCGATCGCGCTGAAGAGCGCATGGCTCTCGTCCTTCGGCACGCCGGCAGCCGGCTCGTCGAGCAGCAGTACCCGCGGCCGCGTGGCGAGCGCGAGCGCGATCTCGAGGAGGCGCTGCTGGCCGTAGGCGAGCTCGCGGGTCTCCCGGTTCGGAATCTTGAGCGAATCGAGGATGCCGGCGGCCTCGTCGATCACCGCCCGCTCGCCGCCGAGGGGTCGCCACCAGCCGTGCGCCGCACCCTCGCGCTCGAGGACGGCGAGGGTCACCGACTCGAGGGCGGAAAGGCGCGGGAAAAGCGTGTTGATCTGGAAGGTGCGGGTCAGCCCGCGGTGCACGCGCTGGTAGGGCTTGAGATGAGTGATGTCCGCGCCATCGAGCACGATCGTGCCGGAGTCGGGGGCGAGCATGCCGGTGAGCAGGTTGATGAGCGTCGTCTTGCCGGCGCCGTTCGGGCCGATGAGCGCATGGCGCGCGCCCTTGGGCAGCTCGAGCGCCACGTCCTGCGCGACGACGAGCGAGCCGAAGCTCTTATCGAGGTTTCTTGCGGAGAGCACTCAGGCCGCCCAGGATTCCGTTGGGGAGCAACAGGACTACCGCTACGAGCAAGAGGCCGATCCAGAAATACCAGTACTGGGGATTCACGCCCGAGAACTGGTCGCGCGCCACCATGTAGATGATGGCGCCGACGAGGCCGCCATAGAGGCGGCCGGCGCCGCCGAGGATCAGCATCACGAGCACGTCGGCCGAGCGCCCGAAGGAGAGCACCTCCAGCGACACCGTCGAGGTCGTGTGGGTGAGGACCGCGCCGGCCGCCCCGGCCATCACGGCGGCCATCGTGTAGGCCTTGCGCAGGTGGGCGAGGCTCGGTGCGCCGATCGCCGGCATGCGCGTCGCATTCTCGCGGATGCCGCGCAGGGCGAGGCCGAAGGGCGAGTGGATGATCCTCCTCGCCACGAGGAAGGCGACGAAGAGTACGGCGAGCGCGTACGCGTAGGCGGTGCGGCCGAACATGTCGAACTTGAAGCCGAGCACGCCGGGGACGTGGAAGCCTTGCAGGCCATCGGCGCCGCCGGTGAGGTCGCTCGCGCTGTTCGCTGCCTCGGCGAGCAAGAGGCCGAAGCCCAGGGTCAGCATGATGAGCGCGAGATGCCTGAAGCGCACGACGATATGGCTCAGGGCATAGCCGAGCACGCCCGCGGCGGCCGCAGCCACCAGCATGCCGCTCAGCGGCTCGGTCCAGTAGTGCTTGGCGATGAGGCCGGCGGCATAGGCGCCGACGCCGAAGAAGGCGGCATGGCCGAGCGAGACGATGCCGGCGTAGCCGAGGATCAGGTCGAGGGAAAGCGCGAACAGCGCCGTGATGGCGATCTGGCTCGCGAGCGAAAGGTAATTCGGCGCGAGCACGAACGGCAGCAGCGTGCACGCCCAGAACGCGTACTCCAGCGGATGGAACTTAGCGTTTGCCAAAGAGGCCCAGCGGCCGCCACATCAGCAGGGCGACCATCACGAGGTAGATGAGAAAGGCGCCCAGCCAGGGAAAGTAGTACTTGCCCGCGGTATCGGTGATGCCGAGCACGATGGCGGCGACGAGCGAGCCGCGGATCGAGCCGAGGCCGCCGACCGCGACCACGATCAGCACGTAGACCAGGATCACGCTGAGCGGCAGGGTCGACTCGAGGCCGATGACCTCGATGGCGAGCGCGCCACCGAGCGCAGCGAGGCCGCCGCCCAGGGCAAAGGTGATCATGAAGGCGCGGTCGACATCGATGCCGAGGCCGCGCGCCATGCGCTGGTTGTCGACCGCGGCGCGCACCTGCGCGCCGAAGCGCGTGCGCTCGAGCGCGAGCACGAGGGCCGCCGTGATGGCGAGGCCCATCAGCATGAGGAACAGGCGATACACGACGAAGTTGCGTCCCATGAGCTGGAACGAGCCGACCAGGTAGGAGGGGACGCGCGCCGATTGCGGCTCGGTCGAGTAGAACCAGGCGAAGGCGGCGATCGACATGAAGGCGATGCCGATGGTGAACAGGCACTGGTCCAGGTCGCTCCGGCGATAGAGCCGGCGGAAGAGCGTTCTCTCCAGCAGCACCGCGACCAGGGCACCCACCGCGAACGCGATAGGCAAGGCGGCAAGGAAGTTCCAGCCCAGGCGGTTCACCACGCTCACGGTGCAGTAGCCGCCGACGGCGGCGAAGCTGCAATGCGCGAGGTTGACGAAGTTCATCATCCCCAGCGTCACCGTCAGGCCCACCGAGAGCAGGAACAACAGCATCCCGTAGGCGAACCCGTCGAAGAGGACGCCTGCCAGCGAAGAAAGCATTGACTAGGAAACGGGAAAAGGGGTCAGAGCAATTTTTCCGTTACAAGTGTTTCAGGAAAATTGCTCTGACCCCTTTTTGGGTTACTTCTGCTGCTTCCGACGCTCCCCGGCCGGGTCCTTCACCATCGGGATGGTGTCGAACGGCACGTTCATCAGCTCGCCGTTCACTTTCTCCACCTTGCGGATGTAGACGTTCTGCACCACGTCGCGCGTCTCGGGATCGATCATCATCGGGCCGCGCGGGCTTTCCCACTTCATGCCCTTGGCGGCGTTGACCAGCGCCTGCGCGTCGGTGTTGCCCTTGGTCTTCTTCAGCGCCTCGTAGATGGCGTGCATGCCGTCGTAGCCGCCGATCGAGAAGAAGTCCGGGTTGCGGCCGTTCGCCACGCCCTGGTAGGCCTTGACGAACTTCACGTTGAGCGGGTTCTTCGACGTGTAGTCGTAGTGCCACGCGGTGATGATGCCGAGCGCGTTGTCGCCCATGCTCTTCAGCGCTGCCTCGGCGGTGGTCTCGCCCGAGCCGAGCACCTTGGTCTTGTGGAGATCGATGCCGCGCTCCGCGAACGCCTTGCCGAGCGCCGCGGGCTGCGCGCCGCCCGGAATGAAGATGAAGATCGCCTGCGGGCCGACATCCTTCGCGCGCTGCACGAAGGCGGAGAAGTCCGGGTTCGCCACCGGGAAGCGCACCGAGCCGACCACCGTGCCGCCGGCCGCCTTGAACGCGCCCTGGAACGCCTGCTCGGAATCGATGCCCGGGCCGTAGTCGGTGACCATCGTGTACACCTGCTTGATGCCGCCCTTGGTCGCCGCCCAGTGCGCGAAGGTCTCCATCACCTGCGGCAGCGTCACCGACGTGCGGATCATGTACGGCGACTTCGTGATCACCACCGAGGTGGCCGCGTTCATGACCACCATGAACTTCTTCGCCTCCGCGGAGACGTCGCCCGCGGCCATGGCGTTCGGCGTGAGCACGTAGCCGGCGAGGATGTCCACGCCGTCGCGCACGATCAGCTCCTGCGACAGGCGCTTGGCGACGTCGGGCGCGACGCCGCCCGTGTCGCGGGTGAGGATCTCGATCTTGCGGCCGGCGACGGTGTCGCCGTGCATCTTCATGTAGGTCTTGGCGCCGTTCAGCATCTGGTTGCCGGCGTCGGCGAACTGGCCCGACAGCGTGAGAACCATGCCGATCTTGAGCGGTTGTTGCGCGTGCGCGGTGAACGACGCGAGCGCGACGGCGAGTGCCAGGCAGGTGCGAAGCATTAGGTCCTCCTCCTCATTTCTCCTCTTGGGAAGCCGTACCATACCAAAAATGTTACGCAGCAGCGAAAAGATCCTCACCACGCACGTGGGAAGCCTCCCCGCGGGTCCATCCGTCGATTGGGTCGTCGCCAAGCAGCGCGAGGTCGGGCTCGATCTCATCAACGAGGGCGAGTACACCAAGGGCGGCGACTGGCTCTCCTATATGGAGGAGCGCTTCGGCGGCTTCGAGCCGCGGCCGCCCGCGCCGGGCGCGATCCCGCTCATCGCCCAGGGCAAGGACCGCGAGGTCTTTGCCGACTTCTACAAGTACGCGACCGAGAAAGGCACGCTTTTCTACGCGCCGGGCGAGCAGATCAAGCGCGTGCGGCCGATCTGGGTTTGCACCGGGCCCATCACCTACACCGGCGGCGCCTCGCTCGCGAAGGAGATCGAGGACCTCAAGCGCCACGTCCCGGCGGAAAACGCTTTCCTCACCTCCACCGCGCCGGCGAGCCTGGAAGTCTACCGGCGCAACGAGTTCTACAAGACCGAAGAAGAATTCGTCTTCGCCATCGCGGAGGCGATGCGCCTCGAGTACGAGACCATCGTCAAATCCGGCGTCGTGCTGCAGATCGACGACGCCTGGCTGGTGGCGCTATGGGATCGCATCGGCATCCCGATGGGCATGGAAGCCTTCCGCAAGCGCAGCGCGATGCGCATCGAGGCGCTCAACCATGCGCTGCGCAACGTGCCCGAAGATCGCGTGCGGTACCACCTCTGCTGGGGAAGCTGGCACGGGCCGCACGCCTTCGACATCGAACTCAAGGATGTCGTCGATCTCATGCTGAAAGTGAAAGCCCAGGCCTACCTCATCGAGGGCGCGAACGCGCGGCATGAGCACGAGTACGCCGTCTGGGATTCCGTTCGCCTTCCGGACGGCAAGATCCTCATCCCGGGCGT
>DASQGW010000161.1:0-6601 GCA_035632415.1 Burkholderiales bacterium
CGAGGTGTACGTGCTCTCGAAAGAAGAGGGCGGGCGGCATACGCCGTTCTTCAACAACTACCGGCCGCAGTTTTACTTCCGCACGACGGACGTGACGGGGGCGGTGGAACTGCCGAAGGGCACCGAGATGGTGATGCCGGGGGACAACGTGAAGATGGTGGTGACGCTGATCACGCCGGTGGCGATGGAGCAGGGACTGCGCTTCGCCATCCGCGAGGGCGGCAAGACCGTCGGCGCTGGCGTCGTCGCGAAGATCATCGAGTAACGCTCATTTTTGATAGGGCAAAGACAGGGGCATAGCTCAATTGGCAGAGCGTCGGTCTCCAAAACCGAAGGTTGGGGGTTCGAGGCCCTCTGCCCCTGCCAGCAAATTGAACGCGAAGAAGCCTGCTTAGAAATCGTATTCGCACCCGATGATCGACAAGCTGAAACTCGCGATAGGCGTTGCGCTCCTGGTGGCAGGAATCTGGGCCTACTACTGGCTCGGCGAAGGCACGGCGCTGATCGTGCGGATCCTGACCGTGGTGGCGGGTGTGCTCGCCGGAGCGGCGGTAGCGTGGTTCAGCGAGCCCGGCCGGCAGTTCGGCGTGTTCGCGGCGGAGGCGGTCGCCGAAGTGAAGAAAGTGGTGTGGCCGACGCGCAAGGAAACGATGCAGACCACGGCGGCGGTGTTCGCCTTCGTGGTGGTGATGGCGGTTTTTCTCTGGGTTAGCGACAAGACACTCGAATGGGTTCTGTACGACTTGATTCTCGGTTGGAAGAAAACATGAGCAAGCGCTGGTACGTGGTGCACGCCTATTCCGGCTTCGAGAAGTCGGTCGCCCGCGCGCTCGAGGACCGCATCAACCGCGCCGGCATGAACGAGAAGTTCGGCAAGATCCTCGTGCCGGTTGAAGAGGTCGTCGAGATGAAGGGCGGGCAGAAGCACATGTCCGAGCGCAAGTTTTTCCCGGGCTACGTGCTCGTCGAGATGGAGATGAACGACGACACGTGGCACCTCGTGAAGAACACGAACAAGGTCACCGGCTTCGTCGGCGGCACCGCGACGAAGCCCGCGCCGATTCCTGAAAAGGAAGTCGACGCCATCATGCAGCAGATGCGCGAGGGCGTGGAGAAGCCCAAGCCCAAGGTGCTGTTCGAGGTGGGCGAGATGGTGCGCGTGAAGGACGGTCCGTTCACCGATTTTCAGGGCACCGTGGAAGACGTGAACTACGAGAAGAGCCGGTTGCGCGTGGCGGTCACGATCTTCGGCCGCTCCACGCCGGTGGAACTGGAATTCGGGCAGGTCGAGAAGGCGTAACCGTAGGAAAACTGAGCGGGGAGAGGCGGCCAGCCTCGTTTGCACCCACATAGGAGAGACAGATGGCAAAGAAGATAGTCGGCCTGATCAAGCTTCAGGTGCCGGCCGGGAAGGCGAATCCCTCGCCACCGATCGGCCCCGCGCTCGGGCAGCGCGGCCTTAACATCATGGAGTTCTGCAAGGCGTTCAACGCGCAGACGCAGAAAGTCGAGCCGGGCTTGCCGCTGCCGGTGGTGATCACCGCGTACGCGGACAAGAGCTTCTCGTTCATCATCAAGACGCCGCCGACGACGGTGCTGATCAAGAAGGCGGCCGGCATCGAGTCCGGCAGCTCCAAGCCGCACACGGACAAGGTCGGCAAGATCACGCGCAAGCAGGTCGAGGACATCGCCAAGCAGAAGATGCCCGACCTGAACGCCGCCGATCTCGAGGCGGCGATGCGCATCGTTGCGGGCAGCGCCCGCTCGATGGGCGTCATCGTGGAGGGCATGTAAATGCCGCACATCTCAAAGCGCAGGAAGGCGTTCATCAAGAAGGTGGACCCGACCAAGACCTACGCCGCTACCGAGGCGCTCAAGCTCGTGAAGGAAACGGCCACCGCGAAGTTCGACGAAGCGATCGATGTGGCGGTGAACCTCGGCATCGATGCGAAGAAGGGCGACCAGACCGTGCGCGGGTCGGTGGTACTGCCCGCCGGCACGGGAAAGAAAGTCCGCGTCGCGGTGTTCGCGCCCGGTGACAAGGCCGCGGCCGCCAAGGCGGCAGGTGCGGACATCGTCGGCATGGAGGACCTGGCCGAATCGGTGAAGGCGGGCAAGATGGATTTCGATGTGGTCATCGCGGCGCCGGAAGCCATGCGCGTCGTCGGCGCGCTCGGCCAGATCCTCGGCCCGCGTGGCCTGATGCCCAATCCGAAGGTCGGCACCGTAACGCCGGATGTCGCGGGCGCCGTGAAGAACGCGAAAGCCGGCCAGGTTCAGTTCCGCGCCGACAAGTCCGGCGTCGTCCAATGCACGATCGGCCGCGCTTCGTTCACGCAGGAGCAGCTGCGCGAGAACCTCGCCGCCCTGGTCGACGCGCTGAACAAGGCGAAGCCTGCAGCGACGAAAGGAATTTTCCTGAAGAAGCTTTCTGTGTCGAGCACGATGGGTGTCGGCGTCAAGGTCGATCCCGCATCGCTCTCGGCACACCCGTAAGGGGAATGAGGACTTTGGCAGTTGTTGTCGTCAAAGACCGTGGGGGCCCGCAGGAGCGACACGCGAGTGTCGCGGGCTTAATCGAGCAGTTCCCTACGCAGACGGCGCACCCGGAGACGGAATGCATTACACGGTTCCTGATTCAAGGTCGCCGGTTTTTTAACGCAGCAAAGGAGGTAGACCTTGGGTCTTAATCTGGAGCAAAAGCAGGCCGTAGTCGCGGAAGTCGCGGCCCAGCTGGCGAATGCGCAAGCGGTCATCGTCGCGGAATATCGCGGCCTGGACGTGGCGCGCGTCACGCAGCTCCGCTCCAAGGCACGGAAGTCGGGCCTTTATCTGCGCGTGCTGAAGAACACGCTCGCGCGCAGAGCCGTCAAGGGCACGCCGTTCGAGAGCCTGTCCGACCAGATGGTCGGGCCGCTCATGTACGGCATCGCCGCCGACCCCGTCGCCGGAGCGAAGGTCATCGCGGAGTTCGCCCGGGAGAACGAGCTCTTCGTGATCCGCGGCGGCGCGATGGCCAACACCAGGATGTCCGACAAGGACGTCAAGGCGCTCGCGCTGCTGCCGTCGCGCGAGGAGCTGATCGCCAAGCTGATGGGCACGCTGCAGGCGCCTGTCGCGAAGCTCGTGCGCACCATGAACGAGGTGCCCGGCAAGTTCGCGCGGACGCTCGCCGCTTATCGCGATTCGAAGGAAAAGGCTGCGGCCTAACCAATCAGGAACCTATTTAGAGGAAACGCAAATGGAACGCGCTCAAATTCTGGAAGAGATCAGCAAGATGACCGTCCTCGAGCTCTCGCAGCTCATCAAGGACATGGAAGAGAAGTTCGGCGTCTCGGCCGCCGCCGCCACCGTGGTGGCCGGCCCCGCCGCGGGCGCCGCCGCCGCCGCGCCGAAGGAAGAGAAAACCGAGTTCACCGTGATGCTGACCGCCGTGGGCGACAACAAGGTCAACGTCATCAAGGCGGTGCGCGAAGTGACGAGCCTGGGGCTGAAGGAAGCCAAAGACCTCGTCGACGGTGCGCCCAAGCCGGTGAAGGAGGGCGTATCGAAAGCCGATGCCGACGCGATCGCGAAGAAGCTGACCGACGCCGGCGCCAAGGCGGAAATCAAGTAAGGAACTTCGGAATCCGGGGCGGGTCGAACAGGCCCCCCCGGGACCGAAGGCAAAGCAAAGACCCTCTTGTTTGGGGGTTTTTCCTTTGTCTTCTCCAGTGGCGGCCAGGAGCCTAAATGACCTATTCGTTGACCGAGCGTAAACGCATCCGCAAGAGCTTCGCGAAGCGGGCGATCGTGCAGAAGACGCCGTTCCTCATCGCGACCCAGCTCGAGTCCTACACGGCGTTCCTGCAGGCGCACATGTCGCCCGAGGGCCGCAAGAACGAGGGCTTGCAGGCGGCGTTCACCTCGATCTTCCCTATCGTCAGCCACTCGCAGAATGCGCGGCTCGAGTTCGTGAGCTATTCGCTCGGCGAGCCGCCGTTCGACGTGAAGGAATGCCAGCAGCGCGGGCTCACCTACGCAAGCCCGCTGCGCGCCAAGGTGCGCCTCGTCATCATGGACAAGGAGGCGCCCAAGCCGACGACCAAGGAAGTGAAGGAGCAGGAGGTCTACATGGGCGAGATCCCGCTCATGACCACGACGGGCTCCTTCATCATCAACGGCACGGAGCGCGTGATCGTGTCGCAGCTGCACCGCTCGCCGGGCGTGTTCTTCGAGCACGACCGCGGCAAGACGCATTCGAGCGGGAAGCTGCTCTTCTCCGCGCGCGTGATTCCCTACCGCGGCTCGTGGCTCGACTTCGAGTTCGACCCCAAGGACATCGTCTTCTTCCGCGTCGACCGCCGCCGCAAGATGCCGGTGACCATCCTCCTGAAGGCGCTCGGCTATACGCCCGAGCGGATCCTGAAGGAGTTCTTCGCATTCGACACGTTCCATATCGAGACGAGCCATGTGCTCTTCGACGTGGTGCCCGAGCGCCTGCGCGGTGAAGTCGCGCGCTTCGACATCAACGACAAGCAGGGCAAGACGCTCGTCGCCAAGGACAAGCGCATCACGGTGAAGCACATCCGCGACATGGAGTCGGCCGGCCTCAAGAAGATCACCGCGCCCGACGACTTCATCATGGGCCGCACGCTCGCGCACAACGTGATCAACAAGGAAACCGGCGAGATCATCGCCAACGCGAACGACGAGATCACCGAGACGCTGCTCGCCCAGCTGCGCGAGTCGAAGGTCGAGAAGATCCAGACGCTCTTCACCAACGACCTCGACCAGGGCGCCTACGTCTCGCAGACCTTGCGTGCCGACGAGACGGCGGACATGAACGCCGCGCGCGTCGCGATCTACCGCATGATGCGCCCCGGCGAGCCGCCGACGGAAGACGCGGTCGAGACCCTGTTCAACGGGCTCTTCTTCGCGGAAGAGCGCTACGACCTCTCTGCCGTGGGCCGCATGAAGTTCAACCGGCGCGTCAATGCGCCAAGCGAATACAGCTGGCAGGTGCGCTTCCGCGGCCTGGCCCTGCCGAAGGAGGCCGAGGAAGACCTGCGAGCGTACTTCAAGCACGTGCCGGAGCTCTCGCTCAACAAGGTGAGCCTCGAAGGCATTGCGACCGAGGCCGAGGCGCACGCGGTGGTGGACAAGATGTTCCACGACCTGAAATCCAAGGGCATCGACAAGTCGAAGCTCGAGGTCCGCGTCGAGAACCGCCTGACGCTGTCGCCCAAGGACATCGTCGAGGTGATTCGCATCCTCGTCGAGCTGCGCAACGGTCGCGGCGAGATCGACGACATCGACCACCTCGGCAACCGTCGAGTGCGCTCGGTGGGCGAGCTCGCCGAGAACCAGTTCCGCGCGGGCCTCGTCCGCGTCGAGCGGGCGGTCAAGGAGCGGCTGTCGCAGGCGGAGTCCGAGAACCTGATGCCGCACGATTTGATCAACGCCAAGCCGATCTCGGCCGCGATCAAGGAGTTCTTCGGCTCCTCGCAGCTCTCGCAGTTCATGGACCAGACGAACCCGCTCTCCGAAATTACGCACAAGCGCCGCGTCTCGGCGCTCGGACCGGGGGGTCTCACGCGCGAGCGCGCCGGCTTCGAAGTGCGCGACGTGCACCCGACGCACTACGGGCGCGTCTGCCCGATCGAGACGCCGGAAGGCCCGAACATCGGCCTCATCAACTCGCTTGCGCTGTACGCGCGTACCAACCGGTACGGTTTTCTGGAAACCCCTTATCGGAAGGTGAAAGACGGCAAAGCCACCAACGAGATCAGCTACTTGTCGGCCATCGAAGAGGGTAACTACGTGATTGCCCAGGCGAACGCCTCGCTCGACAAGAGCGGCAAACTCGTCGATACGCTGGTGTCGTGCCGCTTCAAGAACGAGTTCGAATTGAAGTCGCCCGAGGAAGTGCAGTACATGGACGTGGCGCCGTCGCAGATCGTTTCCGTGGCGGCCTCGCTCATCCCGTTCCTCGAGCACGACGACGCCAACCGCGCGCTGATGGGCTCCAACATGCAGCGGCAGGCCGTGCCTTGCCTGCGTCCGGAAAAACCCCTGGTTGGCACCGGCGTGGAGCGCACTGCCGCCATCGATTCCGGCACTTGCGTCATCGCGCTGCGCGGCGGCGTGGTCGACTACGTCGACGCGAACCGGATCGTCGTTCGTGTGAATGACGACGAGACGCTGGCCGGCGACGTCGGCGTGGACATCTACAAGCTCACGAAGTACACGCGCTCGAACCAGAATACCAACATCAACCAGCGGCCCATTGTTAAGCAGGGTGAGCGGATCGCCAAGGGCGACGTGGTCGCCGATGGTGCGTCCACCGATCTCGGCGAATTGGCGCTCGGCCAGAACATGCTGGTCGCGTTCATGCCGTGGAACGGCTACAACTTCGAAGATTCGATCCTGATTTCCGAGCGCGTGGTGGCCGACGAGCGCTTTACCTCGATCCACATCGAGGAATTGTCGGTAGTGGCCCGCGATACCAAGCTCGGGCCGGAAGAGATTACGCGCGACATTTCCAATCTGTCGGAAACGCAGCTCGGCAATCTCGACGAGTCGGGCATCATTTACATCGGCGCCGAAGTCGAGGCGGGCG
>DASQGW010000162.1:0-34354 GCA_035632415.1 Burkholderiales bacterium
GCGGAGAAGAAGGCCTATGACCTCCTCGTGCAGTGCGAAGCGGGCCTGCTTTCGGTGACGGGCACGCCCGAGGCGCCTGCAAAGGCCGGGATTCCGGCAGCCGACATCGCGGCCGGAATGTATGCCTTCAGCTCCATCCTGGCGGCGCTCGTCCGCCGCGAACGCAGCGGCGAGGGCGCCACCATCGAAATCACCATGCTGGAAGCGCTCGGCGAATGGATGGGGTTCCCAGCCTACTTCACCGCGTACGGCGGAGCCGCGCCGCCGCGTTCGGGTGCGTATCACGCCACGATCGTGCCGTATGGACCGTTCAAGGCCGGCGACGGGCAGACGCTTTTTATCAGCGTGCAGAACGAGCGCGAGTTCGCGAGCTTTTGCCAGGTGGTGTTGCAGAAGCCAGAACTCGCGCAGGACCAGCGCTTTTCGTCGAGCCCGGCGCGCTTCCGGAATAGGGAGGCCATGCACAGCGAGATCGACCGGGCGTTCTCTGCCCTGACAGCAGAGGAGATCATCCGTCGACTGGAGGCAGCCGACATCGCCAACGCGCGCCTGAACGACATGAACGGGTTCCGGCACCATCCGCAGCTCGCGGCGCGCGAGCGTTGGGCGAAGATCGGCTCGCCTGCGGGAGAGATCGATGCGCTCAAGCCGCCGTTCAACCTGTCGGGCTTCGAGCCGCGCATGGACGCAGTACCGTCGCTCGGCGAGCACTCGCGATCGGTGCTCGTGGAGCTCGGCTATACGGACGCCGAAATCAGCGAGCTTGCCGCCGCCGGAGTGATCTAGGCGCTCAGTGCGTACCGCAGCACTCGCTGCCCATGACGCGAGTGTTCCACTCCCGGAAGCCGTCGACCCACCCGGCCATGTACTGGTTCTCCGCCGGCTGCACGCCGAAGGCCTGGCAGCGGTAGGCATACTGGTCGACCTGCGGGCGCAAGCCGTAGACGTCGGCATCGCGATACCCGACCTGGTACCAGTCGCTTGCCCTGCATTGGGTCTCGGTCATCTGCGCGCAGCCGCTCGCGGCGAGCATAAGCGCCGGGACGAGTGCTCTAGTCAACACCGCCATGAGCCTTGCGTCTGTCGAACTCATACTTGCCCTCCTGCCAGCCCTCGGCATAGCGCCCGCTATCGAGCGGCAAGCCATTCTGGCTGCAGATCGGCGCATAGATTGCATCCTGCGGCGCCAGACCGAAGATCGCATCGCGGAAGGCAACGTCATAGGGGTTTTGACACTCTGCCGCGGTGATCGTCGCGCAACCCGTCAGGCTAGCGACAGTTAGGACAATGAGTGCAGCCTTCATATCGCCGCGAACAGCGGCGCGAGACCGCTATTCCGGCTACTGCCGGGGCCGGCCGGCCTCGATGTTGGCGGCACGAGCGAGATCGCGGTGCACGCGCGCAACGCGCTCCACCTCGCCCTTGGCGGGGAAGCGCTCGTAGAACCCCTCCTCGCGGAACTGCTTGGCCATCTCCGACCACGGCGCGAGGCGCTGCTCCCATCGCGCCACACGGCCGGCTTCGGGCTCGGAGTCGTCCCGCGCGAGATCGGCGCACACGCGAACCATCGCCTTGATGGTTACGGGCTTGGTGACCATGAAGCTTTCCTTGCCCCACACGGCCTCGCCGAACACGGCCCGGGCCGCCTTGAAGAAATCGCGGATGATGCCGTAGTAACGGGGCACTTCCTTCGAGCTGCCGCCGGCAAGCTGGATCGAGCGCCAGCGCCCGCGCACCCAGCGGTGCAGCTCGTTGAAGAGCTCGGCCTGTAGCACCCATTTGTCGCGCTGGCTGCGGCCGCCGAGGCGGTTGATGCGGTAGCGCAAGGGGCTGTCGCCCTCGCTGTAGAGCTTCTCGACCAGCCGCGCGGCGAACTTGCGGTCGGGGGCAGCGAACGAGACCCGGTCGTAAAGGTCGACGAGATGGCTCTTGTTGATCCGCGTCGGCGTCGAATTGATGATGACGAACATCTCCGTGGCGAAGTCCTCGCTGCGGCCGTCGAAGATGATGCACGGCACGCTGATCGTCGCAGCGTCGTCGGGACGCTCGTGCATGTAGAACTGCAGCGCCGCCAGGCGGTGCTGGCCGTCGATGATCAGGTACTTGGCGCTCGGCTCGGTGAGCGTGCCGGCCGCGCCGCCGTCGCTCGAGCGGAAGTTCAATCGCTCCGAGGTGAAGAGAAGGACCGTGCCGGGGATCGGCGGCTGCGAGACCGCCGTCTCGTAGAAGTTCTTGAGCTGCTTGACCTTCGAGCGCGACAGCGAGCGCTGGAAGGCCTCGTCGTTCCGCTCGATCTTCGAGATGAACTGCGCGATATCGTCGTCCTGGGAGATGCGCGAAGGGGTGATCTCCTCACCCTCGCCGTAGAAGCGACTGATGAAGCGCACCTTCGCCATCAGGTCTTTAGCCCGGTAGCTGACGAAGTAAAAAACGCCGTCCTTCTGGCGAATCTGCGTCGCTTGCATGGACGCTCCTATGTGCCCCGCCTCCCCGGCGGCCGTACGGCCGCGAATATAAAGGAAAACCGGCCGGCGAGCCCGGCCCGTTCAAAAGCACCTAGCCCGGGCAGGCCGCGAGCATGAGCGTCTGGAGAACTTCTGCCGTGCGCCGGTTCTGGACGAATGCGACGATTCCCGAGTCCCCGATCTTGGCCTTCGGCAGGAGCGGCAGGGTGAGCTGGCGCTCGCCGGGCCCATACGGCCCCTGCCATTCGAGCGCGACATGATCGTGCTGGAGCAGCCGACCGCTGTTTTCCCCCGCCGTGACCTGGCTCGTGAGCCGGTTCTCGTAGGCAGCCACGTAGAGCCCTGCATCGGCGGCTTGTGCGGGCTCGAGGATCGCGGCCACCACGCGCGCCTGCAAGGCGTCGGGCGTCGCGGCAAGGATCTCCAGCTCAAGGCGTGCGCCGGCCGGTCGCGCATGCAGCCGGGTGACCGCCCGCTCGAACGTGGACCCTCCCCAATCGCGGAAATCAACGCCTTGCACGAGGACCTGCGGCGTATAGACGAACGACGCGCGCTGCAGCTGGGAAAGGCGCCGCTGCCGCTGAGAGAACTCGCGCTTCGCATAGGGGTCCTTCCAGCCGATGTAGTCCCAATAGTCGACGTGCAGCGCGAGCGGCACGACGAGCTCCGGGGGATATTTCTTGCCTAGCCCGGAAAGCCAGCGGTCGGCCGGCGGGCAGCTATTACAGCCCTCGGACGTGTAGAGCTCGACGAGCACCGCCGTCTTGTCTCCGGAACGAGCGGTGCATTTCTGCGCCTCGGCTGTCGTCATGAGGCACAGGGTCAAAACGGCTATGAAGAGTCGCATGGCAGTTCGTCGAAACGACGTCCGCCACCTTACACCCGCCACCGATAATGGGTCATGCCGCACGCATCCTTTTTCCTGGCGTCAGCGGCGTGGAACCTGGGTCTGGGCACCACATGGCTTGCAGTGCCGCTGTACGCGCACGCGCAGGGCCTTTCCAATGCCGAGATCGGCATCCTCTTTGCCGCGCCGGTGCTCGCCCAGGCGCCCCTCAACCTCGTCGGCGGGGCCTATACCGACCGCATCGGCGGCCGACGCATCATGCTCGGCTCCTGCTGCGTGGTGGCCGCAGCCGGCATATGGTTCATCCTGGCCCAGGGCTTCTGGATGCTGCTCGGCGGACAGCTCGGCCTGATCCTTTCGCGCGCCGCCTTCTGGCCGGCGACCTGGGCCATGGCGAGCGAGTTGCCCGGAGAGCGCGGCTTGCAGCTCGGCCGCCTCAACGCGGTGACGAACTTCGGGCAGATCGTCGGCACCGTGCTCGGCGGCTTCGTCCTGGGCGCCGCCGGGTTCGCCGCGGCTTTCGCAACGCTCTCCGCTATCGGCGTACTTTCGCTCGGGGCCGGCCTCCTCACGCCTGCCACAGCGCCGAAGACGCACGCGGCGCGCCATCCCCTGGCCGGCTACCTGCCGCTGCTCCGTCGCCGGATCATCATCTACACGATGCTGTGCGCGTACCTCTCGGCCCTGCCGTTCTCGCTCACGATGTCGTTCTATCCGCTGCTGCTGGCCGAGTTCGGCCACGACGCAGGCACCTCCGGCCTGCTCCTCGGCCTGCGCGCCGCCGGGTCGATCCTCGCGAGCCTGCTCGCGGCGCGTTTCGTGCGCAGCGGCCCGCAGACGCTTTGGCCGGTCATGTGCGGGCTCGCGGTAGCGGCATCCGTCGGCTTCATCCCAACGATCAACCACGCGGTGCCGATTGGGTTCTGGATGTTGGTCGTCGGTGCCGGCACTGCCGCCATGACGCTCTACTTCCAGATCACCATTTCGGAGGCGAGCGCAAGCGCGGAACGCGGCTCGGCGCTCGCCTTGGGCGGGTTGGGCTGGAGCGTGTCGCACCTCAGCACGCCGCTTCTCATGGGGTTCCTCGCCGACCGCTTTGGCATCGTCATAGGCTTCTACGTGCTGGGCGGCTTCGCGCTCGCCTGCGCGCTGCTTATCGCCGTGTCGCGACGCTGGGCGTTTCGCGCCGGCTGATTCAATTCGTGCGGCGCCGGAGCCGCTCCTCGCGTTCCAGGATGCTGCGCTCGATGCCGCGCAACGCCTCGACCTGCTGCCGCAGCGCTTCCTCGCGCTTGTCGCGCTCCTTCTCGCCGCGCTCGTGCTCGCGGGCAGCCTGCTCGGCTTCCCGCACGAGGCGGCTGTGTTCGCCGACCTCGATGCTCAGCAGCGCGGCAAAACGCCCGTAGCCCGGGGCTCTCGCGTCGACGAGCGGCTGAAGCAGCGCCGCGGCGCGTCCGTCATTGCGCAATGGCTCCGGCAGCGTCGCGAGCAAGGTCGCGAGGCGTAGCCGGTTCAGGCTTGAGGCGTCGGTCGCAAAGCTGCGCTCCGCACGCGCGAGCGCAGCTTTCTGCTCGGTGGAGGAGCCATGCGCGGCATGCACGGCCTCCGCCACGAGGCCATCCACCGCCGTGACTTGCTGGCTCGCCGGATCAAGCGCAGCGCAGCCGCAGAGCGCGAGAAACGCGGCGACTGCCAGGCATCTAAGCTGCATGTACTTATAATTTCAGCAAAATTCCTTCCCGATGTTGAAGCCAAACGGCCCCAAGGTCTACCTCGTCGCCGCCGTCGCCGCCAACGGCGTCATTGGGCGCCAAGGCCGCCTCCCATGGCATCTGCCTGAAGACCTCAAGCACTTCAAGCAGCTGACGCTCGGGCATCCGGTCATCATGGGGCGCAAGACCTGGGAATCGCTGAATGGAAAGCCGCTGCCGGGGCGGGACAACATCGTCGTCACCCGAACAGCGGGCTATGAAGCGCCGGGGGCGGCGGTGGCGAGCTCCCTCGAGGCGGCCCTCGCCCTGTGCGCCGGCGAGAGCCTGGCATTCGTCATTGGCGGCGAGCAATTATTCGCGGATTCTTTGCCGCTCGCAGCAGGTTTGGTACTCACGGAAATCCACCGCGACTACGACGGCGACGTATCGTTTCCGCGGTACGAGCGCTCGCGCTGGCGGGAAAGCCAGCGCGAGCGACATACGGCGGCGGATGGGACGAAGTTCGACTTCGTCCTGTACGAGCCTACTGCTTAGATTCGAATACGCGCACCTCGGGTAACGGGAAGCCGTTGAACTGGCTCGCGTAGGCCGTGGTGTAGGCGCCGGCGTTGCGGATGTAGATGAAGTCGCCTTCCTGCAGGTCGGAGGCGAGCGGCTCCTCGCGCATGACGATATCGACTGAATCGCAGGTCGGCCCGGCGACCGTCCAAGGCACGTCCGGGCCCGAACGATCGGTGCGGATCTTGTACTTCAACCCCTCGCTCGCCTCGATCACGCCGCCGAAGAGGCCCGCGTCCCAGTGCATCCAGCGCTTGCCGGCGCGGGTCGCCGTCCCGAGCACGCGGCATACAAAGTACCCCGCGTCGGACACGAGGTAGCGGCCCGGCTCGGCGATCACCTGGATCTCCTCGGGGAACGCCTTAAGCCCATCGTTCACGACTTGGGCGATCACCTCGATGGACGGGATGGGCTTGACATGGCGGACGGGAAAACCGCCGCCGATATTGAGCAGCCGCGGCTTCAGGCCCGCCTTGGTCATCGAGTCGAAAAGATTGCGCGCCTTCTCGAGCGCCACGCGCCAGTTTTCCGGGTTGCGGCATTGGGAGCCGACGTGAAAGGTCACGCCGGCCAGGTCTGCGCCCATCTTCGCGGCGGCGTTGACGATCTCGCGGGCATCGGTCGCGCCGGCGCCGAACTTGCCCGACAGGGGCCAGTCGCTGCCGATGTTGGGCGCGGCGATGCGCAGATATTGCTTGGCGTCCGGCTTGACCTGGTAGACCCGGCGCAGCTCGTCCAGGCTGTCGACGACGAACCACTCGACACCCTTCGCAGCCGCATAGGCAATGGATTCGCGTGACTTGACGGGGTTCGAGTAGAAGATCTCGCCCGCCGGCACGCCCAAGCCGAGGAGCAGGTCGAGCTCCGCCGTGGACGCGATCTCGAAGCCGCAGCCTTCCTGGATCAGCGCCTTCAGCACGCGCCGGTCGGGGTTGGCCTTGACCGCATAGTGCGGCCGTACCCTCGGCATGGCAGCGCGGAAACGCCGCACCTTGGCGCGCACGATGGCGGTGTCGACGATCAGGAACGGTCGGGTGTACTTCTGGCTTGCCGCCTGGCGCACGATCTCGAAGTCGAGGCTGACTTCGGGGTGCGTATCGAAGAGTTGCTCTTGCGGTTGCTGCCTTGCTACTGCGTTTTGCCTTACTCGTCCGATGCTACTCGGAGGGCGATCGCCCATATTTCCAAATCCCCCAAAAAGTCGGTCAAATGCACCTAGGTTTCAGGAACGCGCTTGCTTCTCATGATGACCCGCTTTTTCCTCGCAAAAAGTGGTCGATCAAAAAAACTTGAGCGGATTATGGGGCTTTGGTCCCGGACGTCAAGACTTTTTTTCGCCTTCTTACGCCGCTTTTACGGTCCCTATAGCGCCCCCTCGGGGGCCGGACCACAAGATATAGTAGCCAATCAAAAACGAAGGGCTACATACGCTAGATGCGCGGCAGCGTCACGCCTTTTTGCCCTTGATACTTGCCGCCGCGGTCGCGGTAGGAGGTCTCGCAGGGCTCGTCGGACTCGATGAAGATGACCTGGGCGACGCCCTCGTTGGCGTAGACGCGGGCCGGAAGCGGCGTGGTGTTGGAGAATTCCAGCGTGACGTGCCCTTCCCATTCAGGCTCGAGCGGCGTGACGTTGACGATGATGCCGCAACGCGCGTAGGTCGACTTGCCGAGGCAGATGGTGAGCACATTGCGGGGAATGCGGAAATATTCCACCGTGCGGGCGAGCGCGAAGGAGTTCGGCGGGATGATGCAGACCTCGCCCTTGTAGTCGACGAAATTCTTCTCGTCGAAGGCCTTCGGATCGACGATCGTCGAGTTGATGTTGGTGAAAATCTTGAATTCGGTCGAGCAGCGGATGTCGTAGCCGTAGCTCGACGTGCCATAGGACACCACCCGGCGGCCCGCGACCTGCTTGACCTGGCCCGGCTCGAATGGCTCGATCATCCGGTGCTCGACCGCCATGCGGCGGATCCAGCGGTCGGATTTAATCGACACCGAGGGTGCTCACGTGTTCTGCACCACGATCGTCGGGAACTTCGACGTCATGTCGCGCTGTGATTCGGCGATCTTGACCGCGCAACGCCGGGCGATGCGCCGGTAGATCTCGGCCACCGGCCCGTCGGGATCCGACACCACGGTCGGCTTGCCCGAGTCGGCCTGGCTGCGGATCGCCTCGTCGAGCGGCAGCTGGCCGAGAAGCTCGGTGCCGTACTCGCGCGCCATGCGCTCGGCACCGCCGCTCCCGAAGATGTGGCTCTCGTGTCCGCATTTCGGGCAGACATGGAACGACATGTTCTCCACGATGCCGAGGATCGGGATGCCGACCTTCTCGAACATCTTGAGGCCTTTCTTCGCGTCGATCAGGGCGATGTCCTGTGGCGTCGTGACGATTACCACGCCGGTCACCGGCACCTTCTGCGCGAGCGTGAGCTGGATGTCGCCCGTGCCGGGTGGCAGGTCGACGACCAGGTAGTCGAGCTCGCGCCAGCGCGTGTCCTTCAGCAGCTGCTCAAGCGCCTGCGTCACCATCGGCCCGCGCCACACCATCGGCGTGTCGACGTCGATGAGAAAGCCGATCGAGATCGCCTGCAGCCCATGCCCTTCCATCGGCTCGAGGCTCTTGCCGTCCTTCGATTCCGGCCGGCCGGCGATGCCTAGCATCATCGGCTGCGAAGGCCCGTAGATGTCCGCGTCGAGCACGCCCACGGATGCGCCCTCGGCGGCAAGCGCGAGGGCGAGATTCACGGCGGTGGTCGACTTGCCCACGCCGCCCTTGCCGGAGGCAACGGCGATGATGTTCTTGATGCCCGGAATGAGCTTCACTCCGCGCTGCACGGCGTGCGGCACGACCTTCGAGCTCACCTTGACCGTGATCCCGTGCGCGCCGGCCTGCTTGAGGGCCTGCGTCACCTGCTTGCGGATCGGCTCGTGCTGGCTCTTGCCCGGGTAGCCGAGCTCGAGGTCGAGCGACACGTCGTCGCCCGAGATCTTCACGTTGCGCACGCTGCGCGTGGTGACGAAATCCTTGCCGGTATTCGGATCGGCCAGGCCCTTGAGGACCGACTGGACTTGCGCTTCGCTGAGAGACATGACGGGGCGGGAAAGCGGCTAAGTGTACCTAAATCGCCGCTAGAATTTGTCTTTTCCCCACCCTGCATGTCCTCACGCACGCTTTTCGTGACGACGGCGCTGCCGTATGCGAACGCGCCGTTCCACATCGGCCACATCATGGAGTACATCCAGGCCGACATCTGGGTGCGCTTCCAGCGCATGCAGGGAAACACCGTACATTTCGTGGGCGCCGACGATGCGCATGGCGCGCCGATCATGCTGGCCGCGGAAAAGGCAGGCCAGCCGCCCGAGACGTTTGTCGCCGAGATCGCGAAGGGGCGCCAGCGCTATCTCGACGGCTTCCACATTTCCTACGACAACTGGCACTCGACGCATTCGCGCGAGAACACCGAACTGTCGCAGGACATCTTCCGCCGCCTGAAGGCGGCAGGCCTCGTCTACTCGAAGCCCGTCGAGCAGTTCTACGACCCGGTGAAAGGCATGTTCCTCGCCGACCGCTATATCAAGGGCGAGTGCCCGAACTGCGGCGCGAAGGACCAGTATGGCGACGCGTGCGAGAACTGCAGTAGCGTGTACGCGGCGACCGAGCTGAAGAACCCCTACTCCACCCTCTCCGGCGCCCGGCCCGTCCTCAAGTCGTCAGAGCATTTCTTCTTTCGACTCTCCGATCCGCGCTGCAGGCAATTCCTGCGCAACTGGCTCGAGACGCCCGGCCGGCTGCAGCCACAGGTCGTCAACAAGGCGAAGGAGTGGCTCGAGGGCGAAGGGGAGAGAGCGCTCTCGGACTGGGATATCTCGCGCGACCCACCCTACTTCGGGATTCGCGTGCCCGACATCGCCGAGGAGAAATACCTCTACGTGTGGCTCGACGCGCCGATCGGCTACTTCGCCAGCCTGAAGAACTACTGCGCGCGCAAAGGCATCGACTTCGATCGCTTCGTGAAGCCGCAAGCGGGATCGAAAGACGCCCGCACGGAGATGGTCCACTTCATCGGCAAGGACATCATCTACTTTCACACGCTGTTCTGGCCGGCGATGCTCGAATTCTCGGGGTACAAGCCGCCGGACCACGTCTACGTCCACGGCTTCATCACCGTATCGGGCGACAAGATGTCGAAGTCGCGGGGCACCGGCATCAGCCCCTTGCGCTACCTCGAGCTCGGCATGAACCCCGAGTGGCTGCGCTACTACATCGCCGCCCGCCTGAACGCCAACGTCGAGGACTTCGATTTCAGCCCCGACGACTTCACCGCACGGGTGAACAGCGATCTCGTCGGCAAGTACGTGAACATCGCGAGCCGCTGCGCGGTGTTCCTTAGCCGCAAGTTCGGCGGCGCGCTCGGCAACAGCGCCGGCGCACTGCTGCAAGAATTCCGCGCCAAGGCGGGCGAGATCGCGACGTTGTACGAGGAGCGCGAATTCGGAAAGGCGCTGCGCGAAGTCATGCGTCTCGCCGACCTCGCGAACCAGTACGTGGACGAGCGCAAGCCGTGGGAGCTGTCGAAGAAAGCGGGTGCCGAGGCGCAGCTGCACGAAGTCTGCTCGACCGCCCTCAATCTATTTCGCCTCCTGACCCTTTACCTGAAGCCGGTACTGCCCCAACTTGCGGCCGAGGCTGAGCGCTTCCTCAACGTGCCGGCGCTGAAGTGGACCGACGCGCGCGAAGTGCTACGCGAAGGTCATCGCATCGATGAGTACCGGCACCTGCTCGGTCGCGTCGAGCAGAAGCAGCTCGACCGTCTCTTTGACATCGCTGCGGTGCCGCAGCCCGCGGCGCCGCAACGTCACGCCGAGAAGCAGCAGCACGCCGCAAAGGAGCATGTCGTGGACACCATCACCATCGATGACTTCAACAAGCTCGACCTGCGCGTCGCGCGCATCGCGCGCGCCGAACGGGTCGAGGGGGCGGACAAGCTGCTCAAGCTCACCCTCGATGTCGGCGGCACGACGCGCACGGTGTTTGCCGGCATCAAATCGGCCTATGCTCCTGAGAAGCTCGAAGGAAGGCTCGCGGTTGTGGTCGCAAACCTTGCACCCCGCACGATGAAGTTCGGCCTTTCCGAAGGCATGGTCCTCGCCGCCTCTGGCGAGGGTCCGGGCATATTCCTCGTTTCGCCGGATGCCGGGGCAGAACCCGGCATGCGCGTGAAATAAAATAGGCCTCTATGGAGAGCTCCGGCCGCACGCTCGTCTGCAGCGTGCTCTTCCTCGATATCGTCGAGTACTCCAAGAAGCCGGTTTCCGACCAGCTGCAGCTCAAGCAGGAGTTCAATCGCCTGCTCTCCAAGGCGCTCGAGCAAGTGCCGTCGCGCGACCGCATCATCCTCGACACGGGCGATGGCGCAGCCGTGACCTTCATGGGCGACCCGGAGGATGCGCTCTTCGCTTCGATGGCGGTGCGCGACAGCGCGGGCGCCATCGCCGTGCGCCTGGGCGTTAACCTCGGTCCGGTGCGGCTGGTGAAGGACTTGAACGGCCAGATGAATATCATCGGCGACGGTATCAACGTGGCGCAGCGCGTGATGAGTTTTGCGCAGCCGGGGCAGCTCCTGGTCTCGCGCTCGTTCTACGAAGTGGTGTCGTGCCTGTCGCGCGACTACGCCAACCTCTTTCATCATGAAGGGGCGCGCACGGACAAGCATGTGCGCGAGCACGACGTCTACTCGGTGGTGGGCGGCACGCCCGCCACTCGCCGCCTGTCGGATACGCTGACCCAGTCGCTCGACGGCGAGGTGCCGGCGCGATGGATTTCGCGCACCGGCCCCTTAGGGCTGCGCCACTCGGCGCTTGTCTTCAGCGGCGTGGTCCTCACGGTTCTCGTCGCCGGCGGCGTCTGGGCGCGCGCGCTTCTCGAGCCCCCGCACGAGGCCCCAGGGAGCACCGCTGAGGCCGCCGCCCCGGCGGCCGCTGCACCGGTCGTGCCGGCGGCGCCGAAGGCCGAGGCGCCGGCGAAGAAACTCATTGCCCGGATGGAGAAGCGCCCGGAAAAGCATGCGGCCGCTGCGGGCGGCGCACGGCTGGAGCTCGCCATCGCTCCCTGGGGTGAAGTTCTGGTCGACGGCAAGAGCCGCGGCCTGAGTCCGCCGCTTCGCGTGCTCGATGTGCCTGCGGGTGCGCATACCGTCGAGGTGCGAAATTCGACCTTCCCGGCGCATGTGCAACGGGTGCAGGTCAAGGCCGGCGAGGCGGTCAAGATCCAGCACCGCTTCCGATGAGCGCGCGCGCGTCGCTTGTCGGGTGCCTGCTCGCGATCGTCGCACTCGCACTGTCGGCCTGTTCTTCCGCGCCGTTGCGCGAGCTGATCCAGCCGAGCAAGGGTGCTGCGACGCTTGCCGCCGGGCTGCGCGAGTACGATGACGGTGAATACCCTGAAGCGGCGCGCAATCTCCAGGCGGCGATCGATCTAGGCCTTACCGAGCGCGAGCTCGCTAAAGCGCACAAGAATCTCGCATTCATCCATTGCGCTTCGGGCCGGGAGCGCGCCTGCCGCGAGGAGTTCCGGAAAGCCTTGAGCGTGGACCCCGGGCTCGAGCTCACGCCCGCCGAGGCCGGCCATCCGGTCTGGGGCCCGATCTTCGCCTCGGTGAAGGCCGCGCCTGCCCCGTTCGCACTCGCGAAGCAGCAGTACGATTCGGGCGAGTACGCCGAATCGGCCAAGACCTTCCAGGGGGCAATCAACGACGGCTTGAGCGACAAGGAGCTCGCGAGCGCGCACAAGCACCTCGCTTTTATCCATTGCGCGGCGAACCGCGAGAAGCTGTGTCGCGACGAATTCCGCAAGGCGCTCGCCGTCGATCCGAGCCTGGAGCTCACGCCGGCGGAAGCCGGCCATCCGGTCTGGGGCCCGATCTTCGCTTCGCTCAAGTCCGGCCCCGCCCCGTTCAAGCTCGCGCTGCAGCAGTACGAGGCAGGCGACTATGCTGAGTCGGCGAAGAATTTCCAGGGCGCCATCGACGAGGGCTTGAGCGACAAGCAACTCGCGAGTGCGCACAAGCACCTCGCTTTCATCCACTGCGCCGCGAACCGGCAGAAGCTGTGCCGAGAGGAATTCCGCAAGGCTGTCGCCGCCGATCCGATGCTGGAACTCGCTCCGGCGGAAGCCGGGCATCCCGTCTGGGGCCCGATCTTCCGCTCCGTCAAGGCCGGCCACTGATGAGTGCCGGCGTAGAGCCCGCGCAGCTCGGCCGGTACGTCATCCAGTCCGAGATCGGCCGCGGGGCGATGGGCGTGGTGTACAAGGCGCTCGATTCCGTGCTCGAGCGCCCGGTGGCGGTGAAGACGGTCAACATCACGCTCGAGCGCGAGTACGCCGACAAGTACGAGAAGCGCTTCTACCAGGAAGCGAAGTCCGCCGGCATCCTTAACCATCCGAACATCGTCACCATTCACGATGTGGGGAAGAGCGGCGACGTCGTGTTCATGGCAATGGAGTACATCGAAGGCGTCGAGCTCAAGACGCTGATCGGCGAAGGCCGGCCGTTGCGCGTGCCGCAGGTGCTGTCCATTGCCGCGCAGGTGGCCGAGGGGCTCGCCTTCGCGCACCAGCGCGGCGTCGTGCACCGCGACATCAAGCCGGCGAACATCATGGTGGTCGCGAACGGTCCCGTGAAGATCACCGACTTCGGCATCGCCCGCATGCGCGGCTCGGGCGATCTCACGCAGACCGGCATGCTGCTCGGCTCGCCGAAATACATGTCGCCGGAGCAGGTCATCGGCAAGCGTGCCGACCACCGCTCCGACATCTTTTCGCTCGGCGTGATCCTCTACGAGATGCTGGTCGGCGCCGCGCCCTTCAACGGCGAGAATGTCACCGCGCTCATGTACCAGATCGTGAACTTCGTGCCGCCGCCGCCGAGCACCGTAAACAACGCCGTGCCGGAACTCCTCGACTACATCGTGGCGAAGTCGATTGCCAAGCCTCTGGAAGAGCGCTACCAGGATGCCGCGGAGCTCGCCCGCGACCTGCGTGAATGCGAGCGCCAGCTCGCTGCCGCAGCTCCGGCTTCCTCCACCACCGGCGCGACGCAGACCGTGCCGCAGCGGACGATCGGCGTGGTCCCCATGCCGCCGCAGCCGAAGCTCGTCGATGCGGCCGCCAAGTCGAGCGTGCTGGCCCAGTCGGTGGCCCGCACCCGGGAAGCCGATAGCAATCAGGTGAGCGCCGAGGTCTCGGCACCGCCGGCACACGGACTGGCTGCATCGTTCGATTCGGCCGAGGCGACACAGCGCCTCGCCTCGCTCACCGGCGCCGCGGCGCCGCAAACTGCGACCCAGGCGATCAAGTCGATACCGCGAGGGGCGCCGCACCGCTGGCGGCG
This sequence comes from Burkholderiales bacterium, assembly GCA_035632415.1. Taxonomy (GTDB): domain Bacteria; phylum Pseudomonadota; class Gammaproteobacteria; order Burkholderiales; family SG8-39; genus SCGC-AG-212-J23. The sequence goes on from DASQGW010000162.1 coordinate 13,975, forward strand.
CCGCGATTGGCTTGTCGTGGTGGGTGCGGGTGTTTGCGGGCTGCTTGCCGCCCGCGCGATCCTACGCAAAGGCCGTTAGCGCCCGCCGCAGCTTGCGGGCATCGCGTTGACCGGATAACCCTTGCAGTTCCACGCGACCTTGCCCGACTGCAGGCTCGGCGTGAGCGCGATTTCGAGGGCGTTCTTTTCGTTCCAGCCGCGGATGCCGCCATCCTCGCTGACGATCCACTTGAGCTCACCATGCTTCGGATCGTTCTTCGGCGCGAGCTTGACGCCACGGCCGGTGCCGGAGAGATTGCCCGCCTTCTCGCCTGCCGCACCCACCTGCTGCTGCGCAGGCTGCGCGCCGGCAACCAAGGCTTGCGCGGCTTCTTTCGCCTCGGTGCCCGCCATCTGCGGCAGAACGAAGGCCACCACGATGAACCCGACCAGGGCCAGTGCCGCCACTATCAGCAAACCGATGCGCATCGTCGATTCCCCCTTTTTGTTCAGCTTAACATCTGCCCGACAGGCTTGCATGGCGACCCGGCAAATTCGTGTCAGCGGACGCGTGCAGGGCGTGGGTTATCGCTTTGCACTGCGCGACGAGGCACGGCGCCTCGGCGTGCACGGCTGGGTGCGAAACTGCGCCGACGGCAGCGTCGAGGCGCTGCTGCAAGGCGACGATGACGCAGTCGCGGCGCTCGTCACGTGGGCGCGCCGCGGGCCCCGGACGGCGCGCGTCGAGGCCGTGCGCGAGGACGCGCCCGCCCCGTCGTTCGACCGTGCCTACGCGAATTTCGAGATCTGGCCGAGCGCCTAGCGGCGCTTGAGCGCGTTCAGCGCCGAGAACTCCCACGGACGGCAGGCTGCCACCATGGCGATGCTCAGCCGCTTGCCGGTCGGCACGGAGGAGTCGACCTCGGCGAGCTCGTTGAAATCCATGACCACGCGCTCCAGGCGGCGCTTCAGCACCGCGGCCGACTCCGCCGACAGCACACGCGCCTCGAATCGCAGGAACTCGAGCGGTGCCTTGAAGCGCGCGTCGAGGAATTCGCTCATGATCTTCGGACCATAGGTCTTCTTCACCGGCCCGCCGTCGCGCCAGTGGAAGTCGCGCCGTACGAGAAGCCTTGCCCGCTCCCGCGGTCCCCAGCGGATGAGCTTCAACCGGTCGAGGCGCGCAAACGCGGCGGTCAGCTGGGCGCGCGAAATCGTGAAGGCCGCCAGGATCTCTTCGAACGACGAGCCGTTCTGGACCAGCCAGAAGACCGAGAAGAGCTGCGGGTCCTGCGCAAGCGCCGCCTCCTGCTCGACCGAAAGCTCGGTGGGTGCGGGAGAGCCTTCGCGCGCGAGGCGGGCGAGCTCCTGCAGGTCGAGGTCGATCACCTCCAGGATTTGCTCGATGCGCTCGAGGGTGAAGCTGCCGTGCGAAAACATGCGCTTCACCGTCGGCTCCGACACGCGCAGCTTGGCCGCGAGGTCCTTGTAGGTCATGTCCCGCGCGCGCAGACATGCCTTCAGGGCTTCGACGAGCCGGCTGCGCAACGCCATGAACCCCACGGTATCAGAAATTGATACCTGTGCACGCGGGTATTGCAACGCAGCAGAGCCCAGCGCACGCTGAAAGGGAGCTAACGACAAGGAGGGTCCCATGCTCGCGACGACGCCGATGTCCGCACTGGAACTGTGCGACAGCATCAAGAACGGCAAGGCCTTTGACGCCTCGCGCCTGAATCGCATCCTCGGGCTCGATGCGATTCATGGCCTGCTCGAAGTTCAGGCCGCCACCCCATGGCACGCGATCGCCGCCGAGCTTCGGCCCGGCGATGCCCGCGCCAACGTGAGCACGACGATGCCTACCGTGGGCGAGAGCATCGCCCGTAACGCGGCAGGTCCGGACGGCACGCCGTCGGTCGACCATGTCGCTTCGCTCACGGTCGTCACGGCGGACGGATCATTACGACGCGTGAGCCGCCAGCGCGACCGGGATCTCTTCGCGCTGATCGTCGGCGGACACGGGCTCTTCGGCACCGTATATAGCATCACGCTGCGCATGGCGACGCTCGCGCGCGCGGTGGAGCGCGCCACGCGCCCGCAGGAGATGAGGTTCCAGCGCTGCCGGGCCAACCGCACGCTCGAGCTGCTCATTCCGCCCGAGTCACTCGACGCATTCGTCGCGCAAACCGATACCCGCTGCAGCGACTGGCGCATCCCGCTGCAAAGCGTGGCGGTGCGGCAGACCGCGCGGGAAGACGACAGTTACCTGCGGTGGGCGCGTCGCGACTATGCCGAGGTGAAGCTTGCGCTCGCCGAGCCCGCCGGACTCGGCGCCGCGGTGCGCGGCGCGCAGCTGCGCCACGAGCTGATCGATGCAGCGATCGAGGCGGGTGGCAGCTTCCATATCGCCTGCACGGCCGACGCCACTCGGGAGCAGACTGAAGCCTGCTATCCGCAGCTCAAGACCTTCCTCGCCGAAAAGCGCCGCTTCGATCCCGAGGAGCGGCTGGTGAACGCCTGGTATGTGCACCAGCGGGACCTGCTGAACCGGAAGCCCTGCGAGGTGCGCTGGGCGAGCTAGGCGGCGACGGCGGCAGTCGCCGCCATGCCATAGACGAGCTGCACGTTCTCGGGCGCGAGCCAAGCGCCGAGCTCGGCGATGAGGCGGCTGTCGGGACGCACGCGCCAGGCGTCGCCGAGGGCGACTTCGCACGCGGCGCTCGAATTGCGGTAGGCGACGACGACCTGGCACGCGCCGCTGCCGGAGGCCCGGTACGGCGCGAGAACCTGCTGCAATCTCTTGGCGTCGGCCTCGCCGTTCATCGCAAGGCGCAAGCGGGCGGCGAACCGCGCGCGCAGGCTTTCCAGGTCAAGAAGCTCGTCCGCGCTCACGCGCAAGCCGCCGGAGAACTCATCGCGCTGCACCTTGCCCGCGACGACCAGCAGCGCGTCCTCCTTGATCTTGTCGCGCGTCTTCTCGAAAAGCTCGTTGAAGACCGTGATCTCGACCTGCGCGCTCGCATCGTCGAGCGTCACGACCATCATGCGGCCGCGGCGGGTCATCTGCATGCGCGCCTGCGCGACGACTCCGGCCATCCAGACGCGATCGCCGGGCGAGAGCCTCGCGAGGGGGGTACGCGAGAATCCGACGAGCTCTCGCTCGTACACCGAGAAGAGATGCCCTGAAATGGAGAAGCCGAGTGCCGCCTTTTCTTCCAGCAGTTTCTGCCGGGCGTCCCACGCCGGCACGTCGACATAGGCGTGGCTGCCGCCGCGCGGCGCCTCGGCTTCGCCGAAGAGGCTCGACTGCGACGCCGCGCGTTCGGCCTGCTCGGCCGCTTCGAGCGCCCGGCCAACGGTCGCGAAAAGGCGCGAGCGCTGGCCATCGAGCGCATCGAACGCCCCGGCACGCACCAGCGCTTCGACGACGCGCCGGTTGACCATGCGCTTGTCGACCCGGCGGCAGAACTCGAACAGATCCGTGAACGGCGCTTGCCGGCGCGCCTGCACGATCGACTCGATGGCGCCCGCGCCGGTGCCGCGCACGCCGCCCAGCCCGTAGCGGATGCGTTTCTCGTCGACGGGGATAAACCGATACTCGGAAGCGTTGATGTCCGGCGGCAGCATCTCCAGGCCGTTGGCTAAAGCATCCTCGTAGAACTGCCGGACCTTGTCCGTGTCGTCCATGACGGCCGAAAGGTTCGCGGCAAGGAAAGCGGCTCGATGATGCGTCTTCATGTACGCCGTCTGGTACGCGAGGAGCGCATACGCGGCGGCGTGCGATTTGTTGAAGCCGTAGCCCGCGAACTTTTCCATCAGGTCGAAGAGCTGCGTCGCCTTCTGGCGCGAGAGCCCGTTCTTCTGCGCGCCCGCGACGAAGATGTCGCGCTGCTGCGCCATCTCTTCCGGCTTCTTCTTGCCCATTGCGCGGCGCAGGAGGTCCGCCCCGCCGAGCGTATAACCCCCGATGACCTGCGCGATCTGCATCACCTGCTCCTGGTAAACCATGATGCCGTAGGTCGGACCGAGGATCGGCTGCAGGCGCGGATCGAGGTAGTCGACGCGCTGCTCGCCATGCTTGCGCGCGATGAAATCCGGAATGAGATCCATCGGCCCCGGCCGGTAGAGTGCGACGAGCGCGATGACGTCCTCGAAGCGATCGGGCCGGGCGCGGCGGATGAGATCACGCATGCCGCGCGATTCCAGCTGGAACACCGCGGTCGTGTTGCCCGCCGAAAGAAGCTGATACGTGGGCTGATCGTCCAGTGGAATGCGACCCAGCGCAAAGTCCGGCTGGCCCGCACGCACCGAGCGTTCGGCCCAGTCGAGTATCGTGAGCGTAGTGAGGCCGAGGAAGTCGAACTTGACGAGACCGATGGCCTCGACGTCGTCCTTGTCGAGCTGCGAGATGACGTGCTGCGTGCCTTCGGCAGCGTAGAGCGGGCAGTACTCGACCAGCCGGCCCGGCGCGATCAGCACCCCGCCGGCGTGCATGCCGACGTTGCGCACCAGGCCTTCGAGTTTCTCGCCGAGCGCGAGCAGCTCCGCCACCTCATCCTCGTTTTTCTCGCGCTCGGCGAGGAGCGGCTCCGCCTTGCGCGCATCGGCCAGCGTCACGTTCTTGCCCGGCTGCACCGGAATCAGCTTCGCGATCTGGTCGCAGAAGTTGTAGCCGAGGTCGAGCACGCGACCGACGTCGCGCACCACCGCGCGCGCGGCCATGGTGCCGAAGGTGGCGATCTGCGAGACGCTCTCTTCGCCGAACTTGTGCCGCACGTAATCGATCACCTTGTCGCGGCCGTCCTGGCAGAAGTCGATATCGAAGTCGGGCATCGATATGCGCTCCGGATTCAGGAAGCGCTCGAAAAGCAGGTCGTAGCGCAGCGGATCGAGGTCCGTGATGCCGAGCGAATAGGCGACGAGCGAGCCCGCGCCCGAACCGCGGCCCGGCCCGACGGGAACGCCGTTCAGCTTCGCCCAGTTGATGAAGTCGGCCACGATGAGGAAGTAGCCGGCGAAGCCCATCTGCACGATCGTGCCGATCTCGAAATCGAGCCGTGCGCGATAGCGCTCGAGGGCATTGGCCTGGAGGCCCAGCTCTGCCGCGCGGCGCTTGAGCCCTGCGTGCGCTTCGTTCTTCAGGTGCTCCTCCAGCGTCACGCCCTCCGGCGTCGGGAAGGCGGGCAAGCGCGTCTTGCCGAGCGCGATCTCGAGATTGCAGCGGCGCGCGATCTCGATCGAGTTCTCGAGCGCCTGCGGGACATCGGCGAAAAGCCGCGCCATCTCCTCCTGCGACTTGAAGTACTGCTCCGCCGTGAAGAGCTTCGGGCGCCGCTGATCGCCGAGCAGATAGCCCTGTGCGATGCAGACGCGCGCTTCGTGGGCCTTGAAATCGTCCGGCTCCAGGAACTGCACCGGATGAGTCGCCACCACGGGCAAGCGCAAGCGGCCCGCGAGGGCCACGCAGCGCGAGACGAGCGCCTCGCCGTTAGGCTGGGCCGCGCGCTGCAGCTCGACGTAATAGCGGCCCGGGAAAAGCTCGCTCGAGCGGCGCGCGATCCGTTCGGCGTTCTCGGAGTGATCCGCGAGGAGGGGTGCCGCCAGCTCCCCGCCGAGGAATCCGGAGAGCGCGATCAGCCCCTCGGTGCCCTCTTCCAGCCCGCTTCGCGCGATCACCGCGCGCCCGCGATGCTGGTTGGCAAGCCAGGCGCGGGAAAGAAGCGCGCAAAGCCTGAGATACCCGGCGCGCGATGCGCACAGCAGTAGCGCTCGGGTGGGCTTGTCGCGGTCCGCTTCGTTCTCGATCCAGCAGTCGGCGCCGATGATCGGCTTCACGCCGGCGCCGCGCGCGGCGCCGTAGAACTTGACCATGCCGAAAAGATTCGCCGCGTCGGTCAGGGCGAGAGCCGGCATGTGGTCTTGCGCCGCACGCCGGACCGCATCGTCGATCCGGACTATGCCGTCGCTCACCGAGTACTCGCTATGCATCCTCAGGTGAACGAAACGGGGCCTTGCCATGTCAAAAAATTCTACCGGAAAGGTTCTGCGTGAAACGCCTGTTCGCCATCTCCTTGCTCGCCTTCGCAACCACCGTCGGCGCGCAGAACCGCAGCGCCGATCTCGACCGCGCGTATGAAGAGACCCGCAGCGCTTACATCGCGCTCCAGCAAGCCATCGCGCGGCGCGACCAGGGCGGTGAATCGCTGCCGGGCGAGCGCACGGGCAGCGCGGCAGGCGATCCTCGAGCAGGACGTGGCAACAGCGCGCAAGCGCTACGAAGCTGCGCTGAAGCGCTGGAACGACCTTAAGTAATTACGGCCTCGGGCTCGTCGCCGCCGGCCTCGATCGTGCCGATCTCATAGGCGAGCTCGCCTTCGCGTTTCAAGAGCATGGTCGCCATCTGCACCTTGTCCCTGGCGACGATGATCACCATGCCGATGCCGCAGTTGAACACGCGGAACATCTCCTCCTCGTCCACGTTCCCCGTCTTCTGCAGCCAGCGGAAAATATCGTGGCGCGGCCACTTTTTCTTGTTGAGGACGGCCTTGGTGCCCTTCGGCAGGACGCGCGGCACGTTGCCCACCAGGCCGCCGCCCGTAATGTGGGCGAGCCCTTTCACCGGCATGGCGGCCGCCAGCTTGAGTACCGGCTTCACGTAGATGCGCGTCGGCTCCATGAGGGAGTCGTTCAGCTCGGAGGCGAGGTGCTCCTCGCCGATGATGCGGCGGATGAGCGAGTAGCCGTTCGAGTGCGGCCCGCTCGACGCGAGCCCGAGCACGGCGTCGCCCGGGACGATGGAGCGGCCATCGATGATGCGGTCCTTCTCGACCACGCCGACACAGAAACCCGCCAGATCGTACTCGCCCTCGGGATACATCCCGGGCATCTCAGCCGTCTCACCGCCGATGAGCGCACAGCCCGCGAGCTCGCAGCCCTCGGCGATGCCCTTGACGACGTCGGCGGCCACCTTGTTGTCGAGCTTGCCGCAGGCGAAATAGTCGAGGAAAAAGAGCGGCTCGGCGCCCTGCACGAGAACGTCATTGACGCTCATCGCCACGAGATCGATGCCGACCGTGCTGTGGCGGCGCAGGGAAAAGGCGAGCTTCAGCTTCGTGCCAACGCCGTCGGTGCCCGAGACGAGCACCGGCTGCCTGTATTTCTTCGGGATCTCGCAAAGCGCGCCGAAGCCGCCGATCCCCGCCAGCACTTCCGGCCGGAGGGTCTTCCTGGCGAACGGCTTGATGGCCTCGACGAGGGCGTCGCCCGCATCGATATCGACGCCGGCATCGCGGTAGGACAGCCCGTTCGACATGCCAAAATTCTACGTGATGCGACAACTGCCGCTCGGCATCTCGCCGGCGGCCGAGCCGGCGTTCGATAACTTCGTCGCCGGCCGGAACGCCGAAGCGCTTGCGCGCGTGCGCGATCTCGCGCAGGGCACGCTGCGCGAGCGCATCGTCTACCTATGGGGCGAGGTAGGCACCGGCCGCACGCACCTGTTGCGCGCGGCGGCGCACCGCAATCCATCGCTCGTCGTCGCCGACGATGTGCAGCTCCTCGATGGAGCAGGCCAGCATGCGCTGTTCGTGGCCATCAACGATGCGCGCGACACAGGGAACGCGGTGCTCGCCGCCGGTGACCTACCGCCGGCGCAGCTTGCGCTGCGCGAGGACTTGCGCACCCGTCTCGCCTGGGGGCTTGTCTATCAACTCCTGCCTCTCGCCGACGAGGACAAGGCGCGGCACCTAAAGGCAGTCGCGGCGAGCCGCGGTTTGCAGCTTTCTGACGACATCGTCGACTACCTCCTGTCGAGGCTGCCGCGCGACATGCGCAGCCTTCAGTCCATGATGGAAGTGCTTGATCAGTATTCACTAATGCGCAAGCGCCCCCTGACCCTACCGCTCGTCCGCGAGGCACTCGCAGAGGAAATTCTTGGTAGACAGCCCCGAGAGCGGTGAGTAGATTGGTTCGCATGCCCTCGCTGCGCCACCTGGTTCTTGTTGGCGCGCTGTCAAGCGCCTTGCCCGCCTTCGGCCAGTCCGGCCTGCATCTGCCCGAGCGCGGAGAACCCGGACTGGACCCCGGCTTCGCGCACGGCTGGCTCGCTCCCGAGTACGACCGCCTCGGCTTCGCCACGGGTTATCACTGGCGCCCTCGTTCTGAATGGTCAGTTGCCGCCATGGACCGCGGCAACCTGGGCCTCTCGCTCGGCAGCCGGCGGGACACGGACTTCGACCAGCGCCCCATGTCGGTATTCGGACGCTACTGGTTCTCCCAAGACTGGGCAGTAAGCGCGGAGTCGCTCTCGCGGGATACCACCGGCCTCTTCAGGCTGCAGGACTTCCGCATCGGCGTGCAGCGCCGCTTCTAGCTTCTTATCGAAGCTAAACTCCGGGCGCCCATGCGCCTGGTGCTCTTCGACCTCGACAATACCCTCATCGCTGGCGACAGCGACTATGAATGGGGCCAGTTCCTCGTCGACCGCGGGGTGCTCGATCGTCAGCTCTACGAGGCGCAGAACCGCGCGTATTACGACCAGTACGTCGCTGGAACGCTGGACATCCATGAGTACCTCGGCTTCGCCCTGCGACCGCTTGCCGAGCACCCGCCGGCAGACCTCGCCCGATGGCACGCGGATTTCATGCGGCTGCGCATCGCGCCGATGATCACCCCGGCCGCGCGCAAGCTCGTGTGCGGGCACCTGGAGGCGCGCGATCTGTGCGCCATCGTCACGGCCACGAACAGCTTCGTCACGGCGCCGATCGCCAAGTCATTCGGCGTAGGTCACCTGGTCGCCACGGAGCCGGAGATGCGGAATGGCCGCTTCACCGGCCGGGTTCGCGGCACGCCCTGCTTCCGCGAGGGGAAGGTGCGGCGTGTCGACGATTGGCTCGGCACATTGGGGCAACGGCTCGGCGACTTCACCGAGAGCGTCTTCTACAGCGACTCGCATAACGATCTGCCGCTGCTCGAGCGCGTCAGCCGGCCGGTCGCAGTAGATCCCGACAGCGCGCTCGCGGCCGAGGCCGAGCGGCGCGGGTGGGCAACGATGTCCCTCCGGTAGAATGCCCGCCCGCGAATGATCAAGCGGTTCATCCGGCGCGTTCTCGGGTTGCCTGCCAACCACATGGAGCGCGTGCCGCGCGAAAGGCACGCCCTCGCGCGCGCAGCCCTCAGTCCCGCCGCTTCCAAGGTGTGCACGGTGCTGCGCGAGGCGGGTTTCTCGGCCTACATAGTAGGCGGCGCCGTGCGGGACCTGCTCCTCGGCATCGAGCCCAAGGACTTCGACGTCGCCACCGACGCAAGACCGGAGCAGGTGAAGCCGCTCTTTCGCCGGGCGCTCATCATCGGCCGGCGTTTCCGGCTGGTGCACGTGATGATGGGCGCCGAGACCGTCGAGGTGTCGACGTTCCGCGCCGCCGACCCGGATACGGCGGAGAAAGACGAGCACGGCCGCGTGCTACGCGACAACGTCTTCGGCACCCAGGCGGAGGACGCACGCCGCCGCGATTTCACCGTCAATGCGCTCTACTACGACCCGGCAACCGAGGAAGTGGTGGATTTCCACGGCGGCCTCGCGGACCTCAAGAAAAGAGTGCTGCGGGTGATCGGCGAACCGGTCACGCGCTACCGCGAGGACCCGGTACGGATGCTGCGTGCCGTGCGGCTCGCCGCGAAGCTCGGGCTCACGCTCGACGCTGCGACCCGCGAGCCGATTCGCAGCCTCGCACCTCTCATGGAGCGGGTGCCGCCGGCGCGCCTTTTCGACGAGATGCTGAAGCTCCTGCTCTCGGGACACGCGAGCGCCTGCCTGCGGCAGCTGCGCGAAGTGGGTTTGCACAAGGGGCTGCTGCCTCTCCTCGACGTGATCCTCGAGCAGCCGCTCGGCGAGCGGTTCGTCACGCTCGCGCTTGCGCAAACCGACGAGCGCGTTCTCGCCGACCGGCCGGTCTCGCCGGCGTTTCTCTTCGCGGCGCTCCTGTGGCACGAGGTGCTTGCCGCCTGGCGCGCGCGCGAGGCGCGCGGTGAGCGCTCGATACCGGCGCTCGAGAATGCGATGGACGAGGTCCTCGACACCCAGTGCGCGAAGCTTGCCATCACGCGCAAGCTCACGGCGACGATGCGCGAGGTGTGGAGCATGCAGTCGCGTTTCGAGCAGCGCTCGGGCCAGCGGCCCTATCGCCTTCTCGAGGCGCCGCGCTTCCGCATGGCCTACGACTTTCTCGCGCTGCGGGCGGCGAGCGGCGAAGTCCCGGCCGACCTGGAAGCCTGGTGGCGCACGTTCCAGGCGGCGGATGCCGAAACGCGCAAAGCGATGCTCTTGCCCGAAACGGGTCCGCGCAAACGCCGCCGGCGCCGCCGCAAGAAGCGTCCCGCAGCCCCGACGCCTGCCGCGGCGTGACCCTCGCCTACGTCGGCATCGGCTCGAATCTCGAAGACCCTCGAGCGCAAGTCCTGCGCGCCTTCGACGAGCTCGCACGGCTGCCTGATTCGCGCCTGACCGCACGCTCGTCGCTCTATCGCACGGGCCCGGTCGGCCATGCCGGGCAGCCCGACTTCATCAATGCCGTGGCCGCGCTCGACACCGCGCTCTCCGCCCGAGCGCTGCTCGGCGAGCTGCAGGCGATCGAAATGCGGCACGGCCGCGAGCGCAGCTTCGCCAATGCGCCGCGCACGCTGGATCTCGACCTGCTGCTCTATGGCGAAGCGGAAATCGGGGAACCCGGCCTCACGCTGCCGCATCCGCGGATGCACGAGCGTGCGTTCGTGCTGCAGCCGCTCGCCGAGATCGCACCGCACGCGCAGATTCCCGGCCACGGCGCTGCGAGCGAATGCCTTGCAGCGAGCAGCGGCCAGAGAATAGAGAGGATCGCCTGATGCAGCTCTCCGTCGTCGGCCTGAGCGCGCTCATGCTCATGGCCTCGAACATCTTCATGACCTTCGCGTGGTATGCGCACCTCAAGGAGCTCTCGGCCAAGCCCTGGTGGATCGCGGCGCTCGCGAGCTGGGGCATCGCGCTCTTTGAGTATCTGCTCCAGGTGCCGGCGAACCGCATCGGGTACACGCAGATGTCTCTCGCCCAGCTCAAGATCATGCAGGAAGCCATTACGCTTACGGTGTTCGTGCCGTTCGCGCTGCTGTACATGAAGCAGCCGGTGAAACTCGACTACTTGTGGGCGTCGTTGTGTATCGTGGGCGCGGTGTACTTCGTGTTTCGTGGATAGATTCCGCTACCTGGTGGTGGAGGGGCCGATCGGCGCCGGCAAGACGAGCCTCGCGCGCCGCCTGGCTTCGCGGTTCACGGCCGATCTTTTGCTGGAGCTGCCGGAGGAAAACCCCTTTCTCGCTCGCTTCTACCAGGACATGGCGCGCTTCGCGCTGCCGACGCAGCTCTTCTTCCTTTTCCAGCGCGCGCGGCTGCTCGAGCCGCTCGCGCAGCCCGACATGTTCGGCCGGCCGGTGATCGGCGACTTCCTGCTCGACAAGGACCCGCTCTTTGCGCGCATCACGCTATCGGCCGACGAGATGGCGCTCTACCAGAAGATCTACGACGCGCTGCGGCCGCGCGCTCCGTCTCCCGACCTGGTGGTGTATCTGCAGGCGCAGCCCGCCACGCTCATCGAGCGCGTGCGACGGCGGGCGAAAGGCTATGAGAAGCCGGTGAGCGAGGAGTATCTCGCTTTGCTCGCCGAGAGCTATGCCCGCTTCTTCTACCACTATAACGCCGCCCCGGTCCTCATCGTGAATTCCGACAACCTGAACTTCGTCGAGCGCGACGCGGATTTCGAGCTGCTCGTGTCGCGGCTGCGCGGCATGAAGAGCCGGCGCGAGTTCTTCAACCTCGGCTGATGCGGATCATCTCCGACGTCGCGTCGTTGCGCGCGGCCGTCGCCGCCGCGGGTTCCGTCGCCTTCGTGCCGACGATGGGCAACCTCCATGAAGGCCACCTTTCGCTCGTTCGCCAGGCCCGCCAGCACGCCCGCGCCGTAGCGGTCAGCATCTTCGTCAATCGCCTGCAATTCCAGCCCGGCGAGGACTTCGAGCGCTACCCGCGGACGTTCGAAAGGGATCGCGAGCTGCTCGAAGCCGAGCGTGTGGAGATTCTCTTCGCGCCCGACGAGCGGACCCTCTATCCGGCACCGCAGACCTACATCGTGCGGCCGCCACCGATCGCCTCCGAGCTCGAGGGGAAGTTCCGGCCCGGATTTTTCGACGGCGTCGCTACCGTCGTTCTCAAGCTCTTCAACTGTGTCCAGCCGAAGGCGGCGGTCTTCGGCAAGAAGGATTACCAGCAGCTCTTCATCGTGCGCGGCATGGTCCGCCAGCTCGATATGCCGCTCGCGATCGTCGCCGGCGAGACGGTACGCGCGGCGGACGGCCTCGCGATGAGCTCGCGCAACGCTTATCTTTCCGTCGCCGAGCGCGCCGAGGCGCCGCGGCTTCATCGCGTGCTCCAAGACGTCTGCCGCGGCATGCCCCCGGCGGATGCAATGCGGGAGCTGGCCCACGCCGGGTGGCAGCCTGATTACATCGAAGTGCGCTCGCGGCAGGACCTGGCGCCGCCGAAACCGGGGGAAAAAGAGCTGGTCGTGCTGGGCGCAGCGCGCCTAGGCACGACGCGCCTGATCGACAACGTAGAGTTTTGAACTACCCGGGGTAGGGCTCGAAGGTCATTGACTCGACCGGACAGCCAATCGCCTTGGCGAGCTTGTCCATGGAATCGTCGTCGATCGCCACCGCCTGGAACTCGGCATCGCCGCCCTTTGAGGCGATGAACGCCTTCGCCTGGGCCTCGGTGTTCCAGGTCACCACCGGGTCGGGCGTAACCCCCGGCATCTGCCGGCAGATCGGGAAACCGTCGGATTTGTAGACGATCGCGTACATGCAGCCCCCTCGCCGCGCGAATTTAACCGATGAAACACCGGCCAACAAGACGCGGCCTCAGGGAGTCCCTGATTGCCCCCTCAGGGAGGGGGGCGTTAAATCCGTCACGGGCGGCCTGGCAGGGCTTCGCGATTGCCATGGCCCAGGCGATTGAGCCCCCGCCGGCGGGGCTTATTTCAGGGAGATGGCGATGAGCAATATGCGCGACGTGATGGGTCTCTGCGTGCGCTATGGCAGAGAGAATTCGCAATATCAGACCGAGTTTGAGCCTGCGACTGGGACGTTGTGGGCCTACTTCAATCCGAAGGACGGCACACCGTGCTACACGCTTGGCCTGCTGAACGACATCCTCGAGCACGATCAGCGACTGGTGGCGAATGGATGTCAAGTCGAAGTGGAAGGCATGCCGTTCCCCGTGCACAACTACGTGACGGCGTCGCGCATTCCGGGCGTGTTCAACGTCGGCGGCGATCTGGCGCTTTTCGTGATGCTCATCAAGGCGCGCGACCGCGTGGCGCTCGCCAACTACGCGAAGCTCTGCATCGACAACATCTACCCCCGCACGCAAGGCTTCTTCAGCCCGACGCTCACCAAGATCGCGCTGGTTCAGGGCGATGCCCTGGGGGGCGGCTTCGAGTGTGCGCTCGCCTCGGATGTAATCGTGGCGGAAGAGAGCGCGCAGATGGGCATGCCGGAGATTCTCTTCAATCTCTTCCCAGGCATGGGAGCCTGCAGCTTGCTTGCCCGCCGCATCGGCATCCGTAGCGCCGAAGAGCTGATCCTGTCCGGCAAAGTCATGTCCGCCGCCGAGATGCACAAGCTTGGCATCGTCGACGTGCTCGCCACCGACGGCCAGGGCGAGACCGCGGTACGCAACTGGATCGCGAAGAATGCGAAGCGGCGCAACGGCATGCAGGCGGTGTTTCGCGCGCGCCAGTTCATTCATCCGGTGACGCGCCAAGAGCTCGACGGCATCGTCGACCTGTGGGTCGATGCGGCGCTTCGTCTCGGCGAGAGGGATCTGAGGATGATGCAGCGCCTAGTCCGCGCGCAATCGCGCCGCATGGGATCAGCGCAAGTCGTGCCACTGCCGGCAAGGGACGCAGAGCACCAGCCGCTCGCGGCAGCCGGATGATGTCAGTCGCTGGTTGCCCGCGATTCCAGTAGATCGAGGAATCGCGGCCAAAGCACGCTGCCGGGGGTGCGCCTGAAAAACCCAAAATGGCCGAGGCGGCGAACTCCGGCGTCGGCCGGCGTGAACACCACGCGCTCTAGGGGGAAGAGCCGCGGGTAGTACGACAACAATCGCTTTGTACCGGCCGCCCCGCCGGTAAAGGCGTCGTCGCTGATTGAAACGACCAGCGCGGGGCGCTGGAGATCGGCGCAGCGATCCAGTAACCGGTGAATGCGGTCGTATTCCGGACCGGAGCCTGCAGGACGCAGTTCAGGTGAGCGGCGGGCGGCCCACTGCAATGCGACGCCGGCCGGGATGTCGTCACCGAGCCGCAAGCGCGTCGCGGGGAAGTAGCCGAAGAGGCGCGTCAGCGCCGGCATCACCCCATGCCACAGCACCGTCATCGGCAAGCGATAGCCCTCCCGATAATCGCCATAGTAGGCCGTATGTCCGCAGATCAGGACCAGCCGTGCCTGGTGCGCAGCGTTACGCGCTCCGCCGACGAGCAGTGCGCCGATGGAATGCGCGATCCCGATGATCTCGGCGCCGGGGAAGCGCTGCTCCAGCCACGCGATCGCGCCAGTGCAGTCGTATTCCGACCAATCCTCGACCGTCGCCCTGAACCCCCGCAAGGCGCGAGGCCGCGAAAAGCCGATGCCGCGATAGTCATAGAGCAGCACGGGGATTCCGGATTGCGCGAGAAACATTGCGAAGCGTCGATAGCTAGCCGCCGGAATGCCGGCGCCGGCATGAAACACCGCGACCCGCGCGGGCTGATCGCCGCGCACGGTGCAAAGCAGGCCGCCGAGTTGATAGCCATCGAGCGCAGGAATAGGCACCCGCGCGACTTCGCAAACCACCTCAGGACGGTTCACCTAACGAGAGTAATCTAACCGACTGCCTTGCGGCGTTCCTGCAGATAACGCTCGAGCTGCTCACGCGCCGCCGCGAGCTCCTCCCTTAGAGGACGCTCGAGCCCGGGTGCCTGCAGCCGTAGTTCGGCATCGGACAGATTGCCCAACGCGCCACAGAGGCTCGTCAGCCGGTCGGTGCCCATGCTGGCAGACGAGCCTTTCATCGCGTGCATCAACGAGCGGAATTCATGATAGTCGCGTCCCGCGAGAACCTGCTCCACGCGCTCGAGGATCGCCTCGTTGTCGGTCAGGAACACATGGATCAGCTTCTCCAGGAAACCAAGCGATGAGCCCAACTCCTCGAGGTGGCCCAGTGTGTCGATATTGACCACCGCGGGCGCAGCAGCCGCAGCGAGCATCGCGGCCACTGGCCGCGGCTCGGCCTTGCGCGCCGCCTCGCGCCGCGTACCGGCCAAACGCTGAATTTCATCGATGAGACGCAGCGCCTCGATCGGCTTCGGAAGAAAAGCATCGGCACCCGCCTCAAGCGCTTCGCGCTTGGCTTCGGGTGTCACGTCGGCCGACAGCATGATGACCGGCAAGCGTTCTTTCCCGCGCATCATCAAGCGCAGAGCTTTGAGCGCATCGACACCGCCCATGCCCGGCATGTTGCGATCAAGGATGACGATCTCGGGTGCCTCACGTTCAATCGCGTCGATGGCCTGCTCGCCGTCGTTGACCAGCGTGACGGCGTGGCCGCTGCGCTCCAGGATCTTGCCGATCACTTCGCGGTTGGTTGGGTTGTCGTCCGCCACGACGATGCGCAACTTGGCGGCGACGCCCTCGCGACGCGCGTAATCCTGCAGGCGCACGACGCCCTCGCGCACCTCCTCCACCGCCGAAACCGAATGCAGCACGTTGAACAGCCTTCGCTTGTCGAAGGGCAGCTCAAGCATCGACGCGAAGCCTGAGGAGAGCATCTGCAGGCGGTGCACGTCAGCGTCGCGCGGCACGGCCAGCACGAGGGGCGGCGCCGGATCGGGCGCGGCACGCCGAAAACGTTGCGCCAGCTTCAAGTCGCCATCGGTCGCGAACAGCAGCGCGCTGTGATAGGGCTTGGCAAGGCTGATCTCCGCGACCAGCCGCGCCACGCCCTCCTCGACGTTTGACACGACGACCGGAGTTGCACCCCAGCCAATAAGCGCTTCTTCGAGCGGTGCGCGCTGCCCTGTAGGGAACCCGATCAGCAGAATACGCGCGCCCGCGATCTCTCCGCTGCCGGAAGCGGCACGCTCGGGCTGCTTCTCGAGCTCCACCTCGACCCAAAAAGTACTTCCCAGGCCGAGCGCGCTTTCGACGCCGATACGTCCCCCCATAAGGCCGACCAGCTGTTTAGCGATCGTGGTGCCGAGCCCCGTGCCGCCAAAACGGCGAGTCGTCGACTCATCAGCCTGCGCAAAGCTATCGAAGATCTTCGCTTGCGCCTCGTGGGAGATGCCGATGCCGGTGTCACGGATCGACAGCTTCAGGCGCACGTGCGTTTCGGTCTCCGCCAGCACCGAGACGTGCACGGTCACGCTGCCCGCCTCGGTGAACTTCACCGCGTTGCCGGCAAGATTGATCAAGACCTGGCGCAGGTGATGCGGGTCGCCGCAGACCGCCGGCGGCACCTCCGGCATGATGGAAACGACGAAGTCGATGCCCTTGGAAGTGGCCTGCGAGGAGACGATCCGGCAGGTGCTGTTGACCAGCGCATGCAGGTCGAAATCGATCTTCTCCAGCACGACCTTGCCAGCCTCGATCTTGGAGAAATCCAGCACTTCCTCGACGAGACCGAGCATGACGCGGGACGAACCGCGCAGCGTCTGCAGCATGTCAGCCTGCTCGCGGTTGAGCGGCGTGTCGCGCAAAAGGTCCGCCATTCCGATGATCGCGTTGAGCGGCGTGCGAAGCTCATGGCTCACCATTGAGATGAACCGCCGCTTGGCCAGGTTCGCGGCTTCGGCGTGGGCCAGCGCGTCGAACATTCGCCGCACGAGCGTAAGCACGTACATGTCAACCGCGAACATGCCGAGAAGAAGTCCCGCGCCGAGCGCCCGATGCGAGTGCCAGAACTCATTGACGTAGAGCACGAGCCCGAAGCCGACCATGCTCATGGCAAGCTCTGAGATCAGGTAACGCGCGCCGAAGCGGAAGCCGCTGCCGAGCGTGACCCAGATATAGAGCAGAAACAGCCATCCCGCCGGCTCGCCGAACACCGCCATGTACCAGCTGATGGCGGCGACGTCGGCAAGCTGGGCGAATACCCGGCGCGCCGGCGAGATATTGGTCGAATACGCGATGCGCAGGAAGATGATGAGCGCCAGCACCAGGTGGATGCCCATCACATAGAGGGGCAACGTATCGTGCTTGAGCAGCGCATCGGGCAACAAATAAAGGAACACGAGCAAGCTGATCACGAGCCGCAAGATGCCCTGCTCGTGCTCGGTGTCCGGGCGGGCGTCAAGGCGCGCGCGTAGGTCGGCGAGGAATTTTGGCCGTTTGGGCGCGAGCGTAGCGTCGGTCATTGCGGCTTGTCGGTCGCGGCCACTGGGTCGCGCCATTCGTTCTGGATCTGAACGACTTCTTTTTTCATGCCGACGAAGGCGTCCACGAGCCTTGCATCGAAATGCTTGCTCGCCTGGCTCGACAGGTGCTGGAACGCCTGCTCGCTGGCCCACGCCTTTTTGTACGGCCGGACGGAAGTCAGCGCGTCGTAGACGTCGGCCACCGCCACGATGCGCGCGCAAAGCGGGATGTGATCGCCAACGAGGCCGTTGGGATAGCCGGAACCGTCGTATTTCTCGTGATGGCCGAGCGCGATGAGCGCTCCCATGCGTACGTATTTCGACGCGCTGCCCTTCAGGATCTCGTGGCCGATCACCGGATGGCGACGCATGACGTCCCATTCCGTCGCGTCGAGCTTGGCAGGCTTCAGCAGGATCTGGTCTGGGATGCCGATTTTGCCGATGTCGTGCAGCGGCGCGGCGAGCTCGATGGTCTCCGCCTCGTCCACCTCGAGGCCGACCGTGTTCGCGATGAGACGCGAGTAGCGCGACATGCGGATCAGGTGGTAGCCCGTCTCTTCGTCGCGGAACTCGCCCGCTCGCGCGAGCCGGAGCAGCGTTTCCTTCTCGCGCTCACGGACTTCGCGCGTCGCATCTTCGACCATGTGCTCGAGGAGGCGCCGGCGATCCTCGAGCACGAGCTGCTGTCGGCGCAAGGTGAGAAGATTGCGGCAGCGCGCCAGGCACTCGCGCGCATCGACCGGCTTGGTGAGGAAGTCGGTGATGCCGGCATCGAGCGCGGCGTAGCGCACCTTGCGGTCGTCGTGCACGGTGACCATCACGATCGGCACGTGCTCGTAGCCGGGCAGCGCGCGCAGGCGCTTCACGAATTCGATGCCGTCCATGTCCGGCATCATGTAATCGACCAGCACGAGGTCGGACACGTTGCGCGTCGCCCACACGACCGCGTCGACCGGGCGAGCGAAGCCCTCGACGACGACGCGCTCGTCGAGGCTGCGCACGACCTGCTCGAGGATGGCACGGCCGGTCGACTGGTCGTCGACCACCATCACCGTGTTTTTCGCCGAAGGCAGGACCCTCACCTGCGCCTTCGCCATGGCCCCCTCCTACCCTCTTGATCTCAAAAAAGCCTACGCCCGGCACCCCCCTCTGTCCAGAGAGGATTTCCCCTAGGTGCGCACTCCTGACGTTCGCTGACTGGTGCCGGAAGAGAGACTCGAACTCTCATGGTGTTGCCACCGGCGGATTTTGAGGCCGCCCCGTGGAAGCGCGAGGATTATCTCTACCGGTAAAAACTTCACTGTATCAAGCTCGCGACGCTTGCCATCTCCTAAAACCAAATCTCGTCAAAGCGAGATTGAACCGAAATTGCGTCACAAGTACGGCACAGTCCGCGCCATGCTCCGCCTATCGCTTATGCGGACTCTTCCAAGTGGTCACGGGCGCGGCACCGCGCCGAGAGGGGTACCCGCTGACTCTGCGGGGGACGCGGGCACCCGGCTGACTTCCTTCTTGCCGAGCAGGCTGTCGCGTGTCGAGCTGCGACGTCCGCTAACGGGCCAGAAGCGGACGCCGGCGTCACCGCACGACTTGGAACTTTCCCTCCATGCCGTGCTCACGGTGGCTCTTCAGGAAGAACGGCTTCTGGCCGCAATAGAAGGCGTATTCCCCGGTTCTCGTAAACGTGAATTTGATCGACTTCGCGTCCGTGCCCAAGTCCTCGTTGACGTGTACGCCCGCGTCGGCAGCGTCGATGGTGAGATCGTGCGGCACCATCCCCGCTTTCTTGCGTACTCTCACTTCCACCGGCACGTTGACCTTGACGATTACCCGGTTAGGATCGAAGTAGTAGCTGCCAGCGACTATCTCCACGATCTGTACGCCTTCGGCGTTGACGGTGGGGCGAAACACCTTCTCCGCCGTGCTTCCAGATTTGGCCTCTTGCGCGTGAACCACCGGTGCTAGCAGCGCCATAAGCAACACCAACTCTGCGATTCGCATGGTTGCCTCCTAAGGGCACGGCTAGCTGGCGGGTGCGTCTTGGCTGCTTCTGGTCGACAGCCACCAAATCAGAAAACCCACCAACACGAGCACGAGAAGAATTATCCCTCCGCTACTGCCCCCGCCCGCACCACCACCTCCGTACGACTGCCCGCCCGCTGGGAGTGAACCGAGGTTGGAGGCAACGATATGCGCTTCGTCGTCGGTCATCGCCGCGATTCGCTGTTCTGCGGCACGTGGCTCAACCCCGAGAGCACGTAATTGGCTTGCGACGTCTGGACGTTTCACTAGCGTGAGGATTGCGGCTCGGTCGCTCTGCGCATTTGGACTAGCGGCGACTTGCGTCGCAATTAGATCCGCGCGCACGACCTCCCAGGGGAAGAAGGCCCGTCAATGTAATAAGCAAATTACAAATAAGTCGTTTGGTATTCATCTGTCTCCCTGGTACGAGAAAGTGCAACAGAGCGTCAAACAACTGTGGAATGACGTCTATTCCGGCACAAGGAGAGTTTTTGCTCCTCGAATGCGAAACAAGGGAATAAGGTCGCGACGCACTTTGTTCGTACGGGCGCTTTGTTCCAGCAGTCAGCACTCTGCAAGAACTTGAATCGAACTATTGATGAAGGGCACGGAAGTGAATTCAATCAACACGCGCGAGCGACTTGGCGCTATGGCCACTGCGGTCAGCATCACGCTTGGAATCGTCTGGGCTTTATCCAGCTACGCGTATAGCGAGCCCACCGTAACCGATCTGTCACACATGGCCCGCAAAGCTGCGCAATCGAAGACCTGCTCGTAGTTGTCGAGCGCTCAGTTCGCTAGGGTCGATGTCCGCTTTTGGCGGCGGTTTCAATCGGTCAACGCAACACCTTCTATCTTGCCAGATGAGGAGGTTTGCGTATGGGGGAGAAGGCGCGGGT